>CAJAFJ010000120.1 GCA_903938955.1 uncultured beta proteobacterium
ACCGGCTGCATTCAAGCTCCGCAACCCTCGGCCAGGATGCTGCGTTCCAGCGCCTCGTGTTCGTCGGGCGTCAGGGGGTCGATGTAGGCGAGCAGTTCTTCGTTAACCGTGATATTCATGGAGAGGAAGACCGATGGGCAGTGGAGGGACCCGCATTCTACGGACCATCCGAAACTTGATTGCGCTATGTTTCGGAGGCCCTGGAGCCCGAATTGTTCGGGGGCTCTAAGGAGCGTACTGCATGCGTCACTTTCAGGCCCTATCATTGGCGATCGCTATGTTGCAGTAATTTGATCCAGACCCGTGAAGAAAACCCCAGAAATTCCATTCAACAATGCCGCCGGTAGGGTGGATGGACCGCATGACTTTTTTCGGACGATCTTTGCCCATAACCCCGAAGCGATGGTGCTGACCAGCGCCCAGGACGCCACCATCCTTGATGTCAATGACGAGTGGGTCGCGCTGACCGGCTTTTCGCGCCAGGAGGTGCTTGGGCACACCGCGCAGTCCCTGGGACACTGGCCCGACCAGCTGGACGCCCTGCCGATGATTTTGGGTCCCCTCAAGTCCGGTGGCCGGGTTCGCGATATCGATGTCACGCTGGTGATGAAAGACCAGGTAGCACGCGTGGTGCGCATGAATGCCTCCCTCGTCGACCTGAGCGGTGAGCCGGTGATGGTGATGACCCTGATGGATGTCACCCCCGACCGCCTGGCGCAAGAGGCGCTGCGCGCGGGTGAACGGGTGCTGGCGCAAACCGTTGAGAAGCTCAGTCGGCAAATTGAAATGTTCGAGTTGGTCGAGAGCCTGGCCAAGGCGGGTCACTGGATGGCCAACCCGGACGATGCGCCGATGTTCATGTGGTCCAAAGGCTTGTACCAGCTGACGCAAGAGCCGGGGGGCACGGCTTTTCCGATTGAGGAGGCCCGTGCGCGAATTCACCCAGATGATTTGCCCGCCTACCTGGCCAAGCGTGAGACGCTGGATGGCTCAACCCTGATTTACCGCTGGCTGTTCCCGGATCGGCGTTATCACTGGATTCGCACCCAGATGCGTCGCCTCACCAACAGCGATGGGTCGTACACCGATTTAGGCGTGGTGCAGGACTTCACCGAGACCTACCAAGCCGAGCAAGTGCTTCAAAACCGGCTCAGCATGATTCAGCAGTTGACCAGTCGCTTGCCGGAGATGGTGTTCCAGTTTCTGCAATACACACCGCAAAGCGGCGAGTTTATTTTTGTCAGTGACGCTGTTCAGTCCATTTTTCGGGTCAGTCCGCAAGAGGCGCGAAGCAATACCAGAAGTATCTTCAGGCGCATTCATCCGCAAGATTTACCTTCTGTGCTGGCCTCCATCGCGGCCTGCAGCGGTGATGGCATGACCTGGGCGCAGGAGTTCAGGCTGGTCTTCAGCCCGGATGAGGTGCGTGTGGTGTTCGGCAAAGCCATCACCTTGCGGGAGCCTGATGGCCAGTTGGTCACTTACGGCTCGGTCACCGACATGACCGATCACAAAGCCTCGCAAGCCACGCTGCGCGAAAGCGAAGCCCGTTTCCGGGCCCTGACAGAGTTGTCTTCTGACTGGTTTTGGGAGCAGGACGAGCAGTTTCGCTTCACCCGGGTGGACGGCAACCTGACGCAGCCCAGTAGCCTGGCGGCAGACCGTTACATCGGCCGGACCCACTGGGACTGTGATGCCTTTGGCGTGAGTGCGTCGCAGTGGGCGGCGCATCAGGCGGCGCTGAAGGCACACGAAACGTTCCATGATTTTGAGATACAGCGACTGCGTGTGGATGGTAACCGGATGTGGGTCGCCATCAGTGGCTCGCCGATCTATGGCCCTGAGGGACAATTCCAGGGCTACCGGGGTGTCGGGCGCGATATTTCGGCACGCAAACTGGCCGAAGAAAAGATTGAACAGCTGGCCTTTTATGACGTGCTGACCGAACTGCCCAACCGCCGTTTGCTGATGAACCGCCTGCAAAAGGCGCTGGCCTTCAGTGAGCGTGAAAAAACAATCGGCGCTTTGCTGTTCATTGATCTGGATAATTTCAAGGATCTCAACGACACGCAAGGCCACGATTTAGGTGATTTGCTGCTCAAGAAGGTGGCCCGGCGCCTGACGACCTGTGTCCGTGAAATCGACACCGTGGCCCGTTTGGGCGGTGACGAGTTTGTGGTGATGCTGCAAAACCTCGATAGCGACCGGGCCGCTGCGACCGCTCAGGTGGAGACGGTCGGCAAGAAAATACAGCTGGTGTTGAATCAGGTGTATTTGCTGGGCAACCTGGAGCACCACAGCACGCCCAGCATCGGTGTCACGCTGTTCCAAGGGCATCAGCAGTCGATGGATGAATTGCTCAAGCAGGCCGACTTGGCGATGTACGAGTCCAAGTCGGCAGGGCGCAATACCCTGCGCTTTTTCGACCCCGCCATGCAGGCACTGGTGGCCCAGCGCACGGCGCTTGAAGCCGAGTTGCGCCAGGGGCTGCAGCGTGATGAATTGCGCTTGTATTACCAACCCGTGGTGGATGTGCAAGCCCGTGTCGTGGGGGTGGAGGCGCTGGTGCGCTGGCAGCACCCCCAGCGCGGGTTGCTGATGCCTGACAGTTTTGTGCCCCAGGCCGAGTCCAGTGGCCTCATCGACGACCTGGGGAGCTGGGTCATGCGCGAGGCCTTTCGGCAATGGCGGGAGTGGGCCAACGAGGGTATCGATGGGCTG
>CAJAFJ010000121.1 GCA_903938955.1 uncultured beta proteobacterium
CCCGAGAGTTGCGCCTGCGACACGCCCTGCTCCTCGGCGGCCACCACATAGCCGGCGAGTATCGGCAACACCGCGCCGTTCATGGTCATCGACACCGAGACCTTGTCCAGCGGAATGCCGTCGAACAGGATCTTCATGTCCTCCACCGAATCGATGGCGACGCCGGCCTTGCCGACGTCACCGGTCACGCGCGGGTGATCGGAGTCGTAACCGCGGTGCGTAGCCAAGTCAAACGCCACGCTAACGCCCTGCCCGCCTGCGGCCAAGGCCTTGCGGTAGAACGCATTGGATTCTTCAGCGGTCGAGAAACCAGCGTATTGGCGAATGGTCCATGGGCGCACGGCGTACATGGTGGCTTGCGGGCCGCGCAGGTAGGGCTCAAAACCCGGCAGCGTATTGGCATACGGCAAATCGGCGGTGTCCGCCGCGGTGTACAGCGGCTTGACGGTGATGCCGTCCGGCGTGATCCAGTTGAGAGCATCAACATTGCCGCCCGGTGCGGACTTGGCGGCGGATTTGGCCCAAGCTTCAAGGCTGGCGGTCTGGAATTCTGGATTGTTTGGGGTCATGACGGCTACCGTTGGGGATGAATGGATCAACAAATGAAACCGCAAAAAACTGGGGCGCAGGCCACCCTCAGTCTGGATTTGGTGTCAATCGGCTAGTTTAGCGTTATTTATAATTATTGATTCAAAAAATTGTTTCAAGCTTACAATTCTTTTATGCCTTCACGCTCACTTTCTCCCCGCGCACTTTATGTCGAAGTGGCTGAACTCCTGCGCCAGCGCATTTTTGAGCGTGAACTCCCCCCCGGCAGCTGGATTGATGAACTGAAAATTGCCGAGGCTTACGGCATCAGCCGCACGCCCCTGCGTGAAGCGCTAAAAGTGCTGGCTGCGGAAGGTCTGGTGACCATGAAAGTGCGGCGTGGCGCCTACGTGACCGACGTGTCCGAACGCGATCTGACCGATGTCTATCACCTGCTCAGTTTGCTGGAGTCCGATGCGGCGGGTGTCGTGGCCAAGAACGCCACCCCAGCGCAAATTGAAGAGCTGCAAGCACTGCACCAGGAACTGGAAGCCGCGGCCAAACCGAGCCAGCAAGACCGTGAACTGTTCTTTGAGATCAACGAGCGCTTTCACATGCGCCTGCTTGAAATCGCCGACAACCGCTGGCGCAACCAAATGGTGGCCGACCTGCGCAAGGTCATGAAGCTCAATCGGCACAACTCGCTGTTGAAGTCCGGCCGAATCACAGAATCATTGAATGAACACCGCGCGGTCATGCAAGCCATCAGCGCACGCGACACTCAAATGTCGATGCTGCGGATGCAGGAACATTTCACAAACGGACTAGAAGCGGCCAACTGAGCGTTAACGCGGCCGCGTTGACGGGCATCGGCGCCTGCCAAAGTGACCGGATCATTTTTCTTCCTGCTGCGGCCGCGCCTGCATTGCGTCTTCCACCGATTTCCTGACCTGGTTTTGCAACTGCTGGCTTTGCTGCTGCGGCGTGCTTACTGGCTCAGCACCGGCGGCTGAAGCGGCCGGCAGCGTACCCATGCTCGACAAAGCACCCAGCTGTTTTTTGCTCAAGACCCCGATGGCGAGCATGACCAGCAACAAACTCAAAACACCAAAAATAATTCTCATATCAATTGTCCTCAGGCCCTTGTCGAGCTATATAAAAGCCATGAATTCGTGCAAAGCGATGGGACTTCATCAAAAACATTCATAATTTTTAAAATCATTTAATTTACGCCAAAGATATCACCCACAACGCACCGGATGGCGAGCAGCGACGCTGGCATACTCTTGGCAGTGAAAGATGCAACCAACTCCCCCTCTTTTGGCGATATCGCCCAGCCGCCCGATTTACAGAGCCTGGCCGAGGCCTGCGTGGCCGCGCCCGGTCATTTTGATGAGCTGCGTGGATGCAACCACACCCCGGCGGATGAACCCGCCGACAACGCCCCAAACTCAGCAGCCGATCCGCAAGAATTGACGACGGCCTGGTGCCAGTTTTTTGAAAACATCTCGGATTCAGGTAGCACGGACCTGAACCAGCGCTCGCTCAGCCTGGAGCGGCAGATTCGTGACAACGGCGTGACCTACAACGTCTATGCCGACGAAG
>CAJAFJ010000122.1 GCA_903938955.1 uncultured beta proteobacterium
CGAGCGCGACAGCACCAAGTAAACCATCAGCCCCACCACCACCGAGGGCACGGCCAGAAAAGTATTGAGCAGGGTTAGCACCACGGCGCGGCCGGTAAAGCGCGCCACCCCGAGCCAGGCGCCCAACATCAGCCCCAGCACACAGGCAATGACACAGGCCGTGGCACTGACCGCCAGCGAGCGGCCCACCACCGACAGCAAGCTGGGATCAAGCGAAACGATGAGTTGCAGCGCCGTGGCGGCGCTGTCGGTAATTGAATTCATGAACACCAAAAAAGTTGCGGTATCGTAGCCATCGATTCAATTACCGGCGATATGAAACGTTGTGCATAGGCTCCAATTCCACTACACCCTCTCCCGTGACAGCAGCCCGGCGCTGGTTCGCAACCCTCTGATTGACTTGCTGCAGGCCGTCAGCACCCACGGCTCGATCTCGGGCGGCGCGCGTGGGTTGGGGCTGTCTTACCGCCATGTGTGGGGCGAACTCAAGCGCTGGGAGAAAGAGCTGGGCCATGAGCTGGTGGTGTGGGAAAAAGGCCAGTCCGCGCGCCTGACCGAGTTTGGCGCCAAGCTGATGTGGGCCGAGCGCCAGGCCCAGGCCCGGCTGGCACCGCAGATTGAAGCCCTGCGCGCCGAGCTGGAACGCAGCTTTGCCGTCGCCTTTGACGACTCAACCCACGTCGTCACCCTGTACGCCAGCCACGACGACGCACTGACCACGCTGCGCGAACACGCGCTGCAACAGCACACGCTGGAAGCGGGACGCGGCCAGCTGCACCTCGACATCCGCTTCGCCGGCAGCGTGGACGCGATTCGCGCCCTGAACGAAGGCCGCTGCGTGATGGCAGGCTTTCACACGCTGCAAAACACCGGCCCCAAAACACTAACCGAGCGCACCTACAAACCGCTGCTGCAACCCGGCCAGCACAAAATCATCGGCTTTGCCCAGCGCTCGCAAGGCTTGATGGTGGCCAAGGGCAACCCACTGGGTTTGCGCTCGCTGCAGGTTGTAGCAACCCAGCGCGCCCGCTTCGCCAACCGCGCTTTGGGCACCGGCACGCGCGTGGTGCTGGACGAACTGCTGACACAGGCCGGGCTGAGTGCGGCAGACATCAACGGCTATGCGCACACCGAGCCCTCGCACGCGGCCATCGCCCATGCGGTGGCGGCCGGGCAGTGCGATGCCGGGCTGGGCATTGAAGCGGCGGCGCTGGGCGCAGGGCTGGACTTTGTGCCGCTGGCCACGGAGCTTTACCACCTGGTGTGCCTCAAGTCGGCGCTGACGCAACCTGGCATTCAGGCCTTGCTGCAACTGCTGCAAACCCCGGCCTGGCAGGCGGCGGTGGCGGGCATTGCAGGCTACACCGCCCAGCAAAGTGGCGAAGTACTGTCGATGCGCCGCGTGCTGCCGTGGTGGACTTACCCTATGAACCGCCCTGCATAGATACTTATTAAGGCGACTGTTCCGTTCTGTCACAGGTGTCGCGCAATGCAACGCCTCCCCTGTTAAAAATCACTCGTTTGTCCTTGTAAAGCACCTGATTCAACGTTTTTTGTGACCCAAGCGGGTTGGCACGGGTCTTGAGACATAGAAGATACCCGCAAGGGAAATCGTTTGCTTTTTTGATAATTACGAGGACACACCATGATCTATGCAGCACCTGGCGCAGCCGATGCAAAAATTGCTTTCAAAGCTCAGTACGACAACTTCATTGGCGGCAAGTTTGTGGCCCCGATCAAAGGCGAGTACTTTGACGTCATCACCCCCATCACCGGCAAGCCCTACACCCAGGCCGCCCGCTCTGGCGCTGAAGATGTCGAACTGGCACTGGACGCCGCCCACGCCGCCGCTGATGCCTGGGGCAAAACATCGCCCACCGAGCGCGCCAACCTGCTGCTCAAAATCGCCGACCGCCTGGAAGCCAACCTCGAAATCCTGGCCTACGCCGAAACCGTGGACAACGGCAAGCCCATCCGCGAAACACTGAACGCCGACATCCCGCTCACCGTTGATCATTTCCGTTACTTTGCTGGTTGCGTCCGTGCGCAAGAAGGCGCCTTGAGCGACATCGACGGCGACACCGTGGCCTACCACTACCACGAGCCTTTGGGCGTGGTCGGTCAGATCATTCCCTGGAACTTCCCGATTTTGATGGCTGCCTGGAAACTGGCCCCTGCCATTGGCGCCGGTAACTGCGTGGTGTTGAAGCCCGCTGAATCCACCCCCATCAGCATCTTGATCCTGGCCGAGCTGATCGCCGACATCCTGCCCCCTGGCGTGCTCAACATCGTCAATGGCTTTGGCCGCG
>CAJAFJ010000123.1 GCA_903938955.1 uncultured beta proteobacterium
CAGCGTGCTGGTGCTGGATGCCACAGGCCGTTTGTGTGGTGCTCTCAACAGCAACGATCTGATGCGCGCGAAGGTGATTTGATGATGCCCGCACTGAATTTCTCTGCAGAGCTGCTGCTCAAGGCACAAGGCATCCGGGTCGTGTTCTTTGATGTGGACGGCGTTCTCACTGATGGTGGCCTGCTTTTCACCGAGTCTGGCGAGACCATCAAGCGCTTCAACACGCTGGACGGTCATGGCCTCAAGCTCTTGCAACGTGCGGGCATTACCCCGGTGGTTATCACCGGGCGCGACTCGAAACCGCTGCGCGTGCGACTGGCGGCCTTGGGCATTGAGCATGCACACTATGGCACCGAGGACAAGCGCCCGGCGGCGGAGCAAACACTCAAGCAATTGGGGCTCGAATGGCATCAGGCCGCCGCTATGGGCGACGACTGGCCGGACCTTGCCATGATGCGGCCTTGTGCCATGGCCTGTGCGCCCGCCAATGCCCACGTGGAGGTGAAGGCGGTGGCTCAGTACATCACCCAAGCACGCGGTGGCGATGGCGCGGTCAGGGAGTTTTGCGATTTGCTGTTGGTGGCGAGCGGGCAGTACCGCCGCCTGCTAGAGGACTACACGCCGTGATCAAGGCCGTGCGCGCAACGTGGGAGCGACTCGCTCTTTACCTTCCTGTCATTTTGATGGCCATTCTGGCTTTGGGCACTTACTGGCTGGTCAGAAGTACGCCGATGCCCACGCCGACTGGCCCGGAGGCGCCCGCAAGGCACGAACCAGACTACTTTATGCGCAACTTCTCGGTCAAAACCTTCGACGCCGCCGGACGGCTCAAAACAGAAGTTTTTGGGGTGGCCGCCCGTCACTTCCCGGATACGGATTCACTTGAAATCGATACCGTACGTATCCATTCCTTCAGCAAAGAAGGGCAACTGACCAACGCCTCGGCGGTGCGTGCGGTCACGAATGGGGATGCCTCTGAGGTGCAGCTGATGGGTAACGCGTGGGTTGTTCGGGATTCAGCGCCGGACAACAAGGGACAACTCCAACCGCGACTGGAATATCGCAGTGAGTTTTTGCATGCGTTCATGGACACGGAGCGCGTCAAATCGCACAAACCGGTGGAGCTGATACACGGCAAGAATCAGTTCACCGCGGACGCGATGGATTTCGACAACCTGGACCGGGTCATGCTGCTGAAAGGCCGTGTTAAAGGCATATTGGTCCCTGCTTCTAACAAATAACCGATTCCATTTTCAGATTGATGGGATCGATCGGTTATGGCTTTACCTTGTATGTCGGGCAGTCGCATGATCTGCGTTCCGCGTCTCATCTCATGCAGGCCTGGAAGCGCAATAACAAGTCAGTGCTTGCTGCGCGTTGTCTGAAACAACCAAGCCAAAAATGATAAAAGGGCCACAAGGGCCCTTTTAGTTCAATTGGCTTACGCCAGCTGAGAGTGCTTAGTAGCTGCTACGGCCACCGCCGTAACCACCGCCACCGCCGCCGCCGGAACGACCGCCGCCACCGCCAGCGCCGCCGCCGTAACCGCCGCCGCCACCGCTACGGCCAGCACCGCCGCCGTAACCGCCGCCGCCAGCGCCGCCACCGAAGCCGCCGCCACCAGTGCGTGGAGGACGTGCTTCCATTGGACGTGCTTCGTTCACAACGAGACCACGACCACCGTATTGTTGACCATTCATGCCGTTGATAGCAGCTTGTGCTTCAGCGTCATTGCTCATTTCCACAAAGCCGAAGCCTTTGGAGCGGCCGGTGTCACGTTCCATCATGACTTTGGCGCTGGTGACGGTACCGTGTGCAGCAAAAGCTTGCAGCAGGTCTTCGTCACGGAAAGTGTAGGGCAGGTTGCCCACGTAAAGTTTGTTGCCCATGAAAGGACTCCTCAAAATAACTCAAAACGCGATGGAGTCCAAA
>CAJAFJ010000124.1 GCA_903938955.1 uncultured beta proteobacterium
AAAACGGCGTCTGGGTCCGCCAAGAGCCAGTGTTTGACTCGCCGATCAACCTCGGCGCCCATTGCGCCAAGGGCGCTGCGTTACGCGAGCACGGCCACGGCGAATACCGCCTGCGCTACCCGATGAAGCTGGTCAACGGCAAGTACCAGCGCATCAGCTGGGATACCGCATTGACCGAGATCAGCGCCAAGCTGCTGGACCTGCGCAAGGCCAGCGGGCCGGATTCGATTTACTGGGTCGGCTCCAGCAAACACAACAACGAGCAGGCTTACCTGCTGCGCAAGTTCGTCAGCTACTGGGGCAGCAACAACTGCGACCACCAAGCGCGCATTTGCCACTCCACCACGGTGGCGGGTGTCGCCAACACCTGGGGTTATGGCGCCATGACCAACTCGTACAACGACATGCAAAACAGCAAAGTCGCTTTGTACATCGGCTCCAATGCGGCCGAAGCGCACCCGGTCAGCATGCTGCACATGCTGCACGCCAAAGAGTCGGGTTGCAAGATGATTGTGGTGGACCCACGTTTCACCCGCACCGCAGCCAAGGCGGACGAGTATGTGCGGATTCGCTCCGGCTCTGACATCGCATTTTTGTTCGGCATCCTGCACCACATTTTCAAGAATGGCTGGGAGGACAAGCAGTACATCAACGACCGTGTTTTTGGCATGGACAAGATCAAGGAAGAGGTGCTGGCCAAGTGGACGCCGGACAAGGTGGAGGAAGCTTGCGGCGTGAAGGAAGCACAAGTGTTGAAGGTCGCCACGATGCTCAACGAGAGTCGACCGGGCACCGTGGTGTGGTGCATGGGCCAAACCCAGCACAGCATTGGCAATGCCATTGTGCGGGCCTCGTGCATTCTGCAACTGGCGCTGGGCAATGTGGGTAAGTCGGGCGGCGGCACCAATATTTTCCGTGGCCATGACAACGTGCAGGGCGCCACCGATGTAGGACCCAATCCAGATTCATTGCCCGGTTACTACGGCTTGGCCGAAGGTTCATGGAAGCACTTCGCCAAGGTGTGGGGGGTCGACTACGAGTGGATCAAAGGCCGGTTTGCTTCGCCCGCCATGATGACCAAGCCCGGCATTACCGTGTCGCGCTGGATTGATGGCGTGCTGGAGAAAAACGAGCTGATCGATCAGGACTCCAACCTGCGCGGCGTCTTCTATTGGGGCCACGCACCCAACTCGCAAACGCGGGGTCTGGAGATGAAGCGGGCCATGGACAAGTTGGATTTGCTGGTGGTAGTCGACCCTTATCCATCGGCCACGGCGGCGATGGCCGCCATGCCAGGCAAGGCCGAAGACCTGAACCCCAATCGCGCGGTGTACCTGCTGCCCGCGGCGACTCAATTTGAAACCACGGGTTCGGTGACCGCCTCGAACCGCTCGATTCAATGGCGCGAAAAAGTCATTGAGCCGCTTTGGGAAAGCCGCAGCGATCACATGATCATGCAGCAGTTTGCCGAGAAACTCGGCTTTGGCAACGAGCTGAGCAAGAACTACAAGATGCAAAAGGTCAAGGGCATGGACGAGCCAATGCCTGAAGATATTTTGCGTGAAATCAACGGCGCGCTCTGGACCATTGGCTACACCGGCCAGAGCCCGGAACGGCTCAAAGCACACATGCGAAACATGCATGTGTTCGACGTCAAGACACTCCGGGCCAAAGGCGGCAAGGACAAGGAAACCGGTTACGACTTCACCGGTGACTACTTCGGTTTGCCTTGGCCTTGTTACGGCACGCCCGCACTCAAGCACCCCGGCTCGCCGAATTTGTACGACACATCCAAGCATGTGATGGACGGCGGCGGTAACTTCCGCGCCAACTTTGGTGTCGAACGCGAAGGCAAGAATTTGCTGGCCGAAGATGGCTCCCATTCGTTAGGCGCGGACATCACCACCGGCTACCCGGAGTTTGACCATGTGCTGCTCAAAAAACTCGGCTGGTGGGACGATCTGACCGACGCCGAGAAGCTCGCCGCCGAAGGCAAGAACTGGAAGACCGATCTGTCTGGCGGCATTCAGCGCGTGGTGATGCAGGTGCATGGCTGCCATCCTTTTGGCAATGCCAAGGCGCGCGCCGTGGTGTGGAACTTTCCAGATGCAATTCCGCAGCACCGTGAGCCTTTGTACGGCATTCGCCCTGACCTGGTCGCCAAGTAC
>CAJAFJ010000125.1 GCA_903938955.1 uncultured beta proteobacterium
CGCCGGCGAATCCGCCAACCGCAATCAGCCCCAGTTTGAGGTCGCTGCTGGCGGCCAGCAGCAGAGTGGCAAACCCGGCCACACCCACCGCCAGCACGCCAATAGAGACCGGTTTGAGGTTGCCGACCTCACGGCGAATCACGCGCAGCGGCGGCACCTGCGCCAGTTGCAGCACCGGTGGCAAACCAAACGCCAGCAGCAGCGTCAGGCCCATGCCCATGCCAAACAGCACCGGCCACAGGCTGGGCGCGGGCAAAGCCGCATCCACCAAACCGGCCAGCAGCACAACAAACACATGGTGCACGGCAAAGCCAATAGCCACGCCCAGACCGCTGGCCAGCAGGCCAATCACGGTGAACTCAAAGGCGTAGGCCGAGGCGATGGTGCGCTGGCTCAGGCCCAGCACGCGCAGCATGGCGCAGTCGTCCAGGTGGTTGTTGGCAAAGCCACGCGCGGCCAGCGCCACTGCCACGGCGCTGAGCAGCGCGGCCAGCAGGGCGATGAGGTTGAGAAACTTTTCGGCCCGGTCCAGCGTCTGGCTCACTTCGGGGCGCCCGCCCTGCAGCGACTCGACGCGCAGGCCGCGCACCTCGCGCTTTTTGACCTCGTCCTGCGCCCAGGCCACAAAGGTGTTCACGCGGGCGTCGGGGCCAGCCACGGCCAGGCGGTAGGTCAGGCGGCTGGCAGGTTGAATCAGTTGGGTGGCGTCAATGTCAGCGCGGTTGATCATGACGCGCGGGGCAAAGTTCATGAACCCGGCGCCCCGGTCCGGCTCGTTCACGATGATTTTGGCAATGCGCAGGCGGGCATCGCCCAGCAGCAGCGCGTCACCCACGTTGACGCTGATGAACTCCAGCAAGGGCGCCTCAATCCAGGCCTCGCCGGGGGCGGGAATGGTTTGCGTCACGACTTCGGGTGCGCCGGGTTGATCCGATATTTTGAGCTGGCCGCGCAGCGGGTAACCCGGCTCCACCACCTTCAGGGCGACCAGTTTGCTGGCGCCGCCCTGGGCCTCCGGCGCGCGCGCCATGGTCGGAAAACCCAGCGTTTGCACCACGTCCAACCCCAGGCTGCGCGCCTTTTCAGCAAACAGGGCGGGCGTCGGGTTGTCGCTGGAAATCAGGGCGTCACCGCCCAGCAGCTGCCGCGCATCGCGTTGCAGGCCACCTTTGAGGCGGTCAGCAAAGAAACCCACGGCCGTCAGGGCTGCTACCGCCAGCGTCACGGCCACGATCAACAAACGGAGTTCGCCCGAGCGCAGATCGCGCCATAAAGAACGCGCCCCCAGGCGCCAAAATGAAATAGTCATGGCGCTACCTTAGCGCACTCAAGGTCAAAACACCGGCGGCGACCCGAATTGGCCTGAAGCCAAAGCGTGCCATTGACCAAGAAGAGAGGGCTGACGGGTGACTAAAATGGAAAGCTGTCTGTAGAAAGCCCAACGCCCCATGCCACGCCAACTCTTTGTCACCACCGCCCTGCCCTACGCCAACGGCAACTTCCACATCGGCCACATCATGGAGTACATCCAGGCCGACATCTGGGTGCGCTACCAGCGCATGATGGGCAACGCGGTGAATTTTGTCGGGGCCGACGACACGCATGGCGCACCGATCATGATTGCCGCTGAAAAAGCCGGCAAGACGCCGCAGCAGTTTGTGGCCGACATCGCCGCCGGGCGCAAGCCGTATCTGGACGGCTTCCACATCAGTTTTGACAACTGGCACTCCACCGACGGCCCGGAAAACCACGAACTGGCGCGCCAGATTTACCGCGATCTGCGTGACAACAAGGATGGCTCGTTGATCGAGACCAAAACCATCGAACAGTTCTTTGACCCCGAAAAGAACATGTTCCTGCCCGACCGCTTCATCAAGGGCGAGTGCCCCA
>CAJAFJ010000126.1 GCA_903938955.1 uncultured beta proteobacterium
CCCAGACCGCCGTACCAGTGGCCGACCATGCTGGAGGCAAAGTTGATCATGCGCCGGGCCACGCCGCCGTGGGTCAAAAAGTTGCCCGCCAGAATGAAGAACGGAATCGCCATGATCTCGAACTTCTCGATGCCGGTGAACAGCTTGAGCGCGACCGATTCCAGCGGCACCTCGGTAAAGCCAAACAGAAAGGTCAGCACCGTGAGGCCGAGCGAGATCGAGATCGGCATGCCCGTGAGCATGAGCGTCAGCAGCAGGATAAAGATGATGGCGGCATTCATTTCGTACCTCCGTCTTTGTTCTGCAATTGGGTGGGGTGCAGGTTGTCGTTCATGGAATAGGGGTTGACTTCAACGTGAGGCGCTTCGTCTTCCAGACCGTCGACGTGGCCGTGGTCATGGTGCGGCAGTTCGCCGGTTTTCAAGAAGTTGACCATCACTTGTAAAAAGCGGAAACACATCAGGCTGGTGCCCAGTGGAATGGCGCTGTAAACGATCCAGGTCGGCCACTCCAGGTCGGGCGTGGTCGGGCCTTCGGGGATGTCGTTGAGCGGCATGCCCATCAGGTTGAGAAACGCATGGTGCGCGCCGTTTTCCCAGACAAAGGCCGAGCCCAGCGTGGCCACGATGCCGGTGAACAAGGCGCCCGCCAGCAGGCCAAAAATGATGAACTTGCTGCGCATTTTGTCGCTCAGGCGGTTAATCAGCACATCGACGCCGACGTGGATGCCGGTGCGCACGCCGTAGGCGGCGCCAAACTTGGCCATCCAGACAAACATGATGATGGTCAACTCCTGCGCCCAGCTTAAGCTCAGGGACAAGAGCCAGTCCTGCACGCCGGGAATCGCCAGGCCGGCGGCATAGCGGTGCAGCACCGCCACAAAAATGATCAGCGTCGCAGCGCCCATCAGGAAGGTGACGATCCACTCTTCCAGGTGATCAAGAATTTTCATAAGTTGAACTCCAAATAAACGTCAAGATGACAATCGGCCCGCCTCTGTCCCGAGCAACGACGTGCGGCCATCCCGGGTGTCGTGGATGGCCGCGCGGCGTTCATTGGTGTCGAGGACGGGGCTGCTTGGTCGCTTAGAGTTTGGCGGGGTCGAAGCCGGTTTCTTTGTAGATCGTTTGCAAGGTGTCCTTGCCCACGCGGTCAGCCATCTTGATGTGCACAGGGGCCATGGCTTTTTTCAGCGCCAGACGCTCTTCTGGTGTCGGGACGTACACGGTGGTCTTGCCGCTCTTCTTCACAACCGCCAGCGCCAAGTCGTTTTCTTCCTGGGCAATCTGGTTGGCATAGACGGTGGCTTCCTTCATGGCTTGCTCCAACTGGCCGCGTACATCAGCGGACAGGCCATCCCAGAACTTCTTGTTCACGATCACGGCGTAGCCAAGGTAGCCGTGGTTGGTGAGCGAGAGGTGCTTTTGCACTTCATGCAACTTCTGCGTGGAAAAGTTGGAGATCGGGTTCTCGGTGCCATCCACCACGCCGGTTTGCAGCGCTTGGTAGACCTCGGAGAACGCCATCACCTGTGCAATACCGCCAATGGAGCGAATCTCTTCTTCCAGCACTTTGGAAGACTGGATGCGGAACTTCTTGCCCTTGAAGTCGGCCACATTCTTCAGCGGCGTGTTGGCCGAGAACGATTTAAAACCGTTGTCCCAGTACGCCAGACCCTTGATGCCGCGAGGCTCCAGCTTCGCCAACAGGCTGGCGCCGACCGGGCCCTGGGTGATCTTGTGCAGATCGTTCCGGTCATCAAAGATGAAGGGCAAATCGAAGGCCTCGAACTCTTTCACGCCCAGCGGGCCGAACTTGGCCAGCGAGGGGGCCAGCATCTGCACGGCGCCGATTTGCAAGGCTTCGATTTCTTCCTTGTCTTTGTACAAGGCGCTGTTGGCGTAGACCTCAACCTTGACTTTACCTTTGGTCAGCTCGGCGGCTTTCTTGGCGAAAAACTCGGAGGC
>CAJAFJ010000127.1 GCA_903938955.1 uncultured beta proteobacterium
CTGCCTCTGCCTCTGCCTCTGCCTCTGCCTCTGCCTCTGCCTCTGCCTCTGCCTCTGCCTCTGCCTCTGCCTCTGCCTCTGCCTCTGCCTCTGCCTCTGCCTCTGCTGGCGCATCAGCAGGAACCTCCGCTAGCGGGTCCGGCAGCAGATGGTAGGACGCATCAAAAATTTCGTCACATTGCCCGCAGCGAACCCAGCCTTCTGAAATACGAAGCTGGTCGGGCACAACCTTGAAGAGGGTCTCGCAAGCGGGGCAACGGGTGATCAGGCTCATGTGGGGCTGATTCTAGAGCGTCACCCCGTCAATTTCAGCGGGTGGCGGTCATCAAAATCCAACCTTCTTGCTGGTCGAAAATGGTCAATTGGCAGTACGGTGCATAGGCGGCCTTCAACTCATCCGCCTGCCGCTCCAGAATACCCGCCAGTACCAGCGAACCACCCGGCGCCACACGCGACCACAGCAAAGGCGCCAACACCTTCAAGGGGGTTGCCAGAATGTTGGCCAACACGGTCTGGTAAACGCCAGTCACGAGTTCAGGCAAACCCGCCTTCAAGCTGACTTCATTGGCTTGCGCATTCAGCACGGTGGACTCAACAGCTGCCTCGTCAATATCAACCGCGTCAATATCGACGGCGCCATGCTTGGCCGCACCAATCGCCAAAATGCCCGAGCCACAGCCATAATCCAGCACGCGTCCCAAGTCCCCTTGCTGAGGTGCATCAGACGAGCGGCCATGGCTGGCGATCCAGCGCAAACACATGCGAGTGGTGGGGTGCGTCCCGGTGCCAAATGCCAGGCCGGGGTCGAGCCGAATGACGATGCGCGCCGCTTCAGGCAGCTCGTGCCAGGTCGGCACAATCCAGAATGTGGGCGTGATGTCCACCGGGGTGAACTGGGACTGGGTCAACCGCACCCAATCCTGTTCCGGCACGTCCTGCAAACCCAGCAACTGGCAGTCCACAAAGAAGGTCTGGGCCTGCAACAGCGCCAGCGCGTCTGTGGCCAGGACCTCGGTGGCGTACAGCGCCGTCACGCGCGAACGCTGCCAGCCGTCTTTGGGCGGCGGCATGCCAGGCTCACCAAACAAGGCGACCTCGGCATCGGTCTGGGCATCGGCATCTTCCACACTGACGCTCAAGGCATCCAGCGCATCAAGGGCGTCACTCAAGGTTTCAACCCGGTTTTCCGGGCACATCAAACTTAATTCAAACATGCTATTTAATCAGTTGAGGAGCGCGCTGGTCGCTATGTTGTCACTGGGGTCTGTCCCGCAAAAGCTCAAGGAGCTGAGGACCGTGCGGGTTGGTGACACGTTACGGCGTCGTGTCCCGCCAGAGCTTGAATTGGGTTGGGGCTGCGCGTTTACCGTTGAGCGTAACGGATGCCGGCCCGCGCAAGCGGTCAAAAAATCGGGGGCAGCGCTGGCTCGACTAACGAACTTCAGCCTGCCCCGCCAAGGATTTTTTAACGCTTGTGCTGACTCAGCCACTCTTCAAGGTAGTGGATGTTGGTGCCACCGGCCATGAACTTGGCATCCACCATCAACTCACGGTGCAGGGCAATGTTGGTATTGATCCCTTCCACCACGGTTTCGCCCAGAGCGGTGCGCATGCGGGCCAGAGCCTGTTCACGCGTATCGCCATGCACAATAATCTTGCCGATCATCGAGTCGTAATTTGGCGGCACATAGTAGTTGGTGTACGCGTGCGAATCCACCCGCACGCCAGGCCCACCCGGCGGGTGCCACATGGTGATGCGACCGGGCGAAGGCGTGAACTTGTAAGGGTCTTCCGCATTCACGCGGCACTCAATGGCGTGACCACGAATCTCAATCTGGCGCTGCGTGAACGGCAGTTTTTCACCCGCCGCCACCATGATCTGGGTTTTGACAATATCAACCCCGGTGATCAATTCAGTGACTGGATGCTCCACCTGCACGCGGGTGTTCATCTCAATAAAGTAAAATTCGCCGTTCTCGAACAGAAACTCAAACGTGCCCGCACCACGATAACCAATTTTCTTGCATGCGGCCACACAACGCTCACCCACACGCTCAATCAGCTTACGCGGAATGCCGGGCGCGGGCGCCTCCTCAAGCACCTTCTGGTGCCGACGCTGCATGGAGCAGTCGCGCTCACCGAGGTAAACCGCATTTTTGTACTTGTCAGCCAGCACCTGAATTTCAATATGGCGCGGGTTCTGGAGAAATTTCTCCATGTACACGGCAGGATTGCCAAACGCAGCACCGGCTTCGGCCTTGGTCATGGTCACGGCATTGATCAGAGCGGCCTCGGTATGCACTACGCGCATGCCCCGTCCACCGCCACCGCCAGCCGCCTTGATGATCACCGGATAGCCCACCGCCTTGGCGATGCGGCGAATCTGCACCGGATCATCGGGCAATTCGCCTTCAGAACCTGGCACGCAGGGCACACCGGCCCTGATCATGGCCTGCTTGGCCGACACTTTGTCGCCCATCATGCGAATCGACTCTGCCGTCGGGCCAATGAACTGAAAACCGCTTTTTTCGACCCGTTCGGCAAAATCGGCGTTCTCGCTCAAAAAACCATACCCAGGGTGAATGGCTTCAGCATCCGTCACCTCGGCAGCCGAAATAATAGCCGGCATGTTCAGGTAACTCAGGGCCGACGACGCCGGTCCGATGCACACTGATTCTTCGGCCAGTTTGACGTATTTAGCCTCACGATCGGCCTCGGAATAGACCATGACAGCCTTGATACCGAGTTCGCGACAGGCTCGTTGAATTCTGAGGGCGATTTCGCCCCGGTTGGCAACCAGGATTTTCTTGAACATGGGATTAGTCGGTTGGCCTTACTCGATCACGAACAGAGGCTGTCCGTACTCGACCGCTTGGCCGTTTTCACAAAGAATCTGCGTCACAGTGCCTGATTTATCGGCTTCAATTTCATTGAGGATTTTCATCGCTTCAATAATGCAAACAGTCTCGCCTTCCTTGACGGTATCACCAACCTCAACAAACACCTTGGCGCCCGGCGATGCCGAACGGTAAAAAGTGCCCACCATGGGGGACTTGACGACATGCCCCGTGGCAGCCGGCGTCGGTACGACCGCCACATCGGCAACCACCGCAGTCTGGGGCTGCATGGTTGCAGGCATCATCATTGGCATGGGTTGCTGGTAATGCTGAACCATGGCGCCGCCACCTTTGACGATGCGAACTTTGCCTTCAGCCTCTGTAATTTCCAGCTCAGACACATTTGACTCTGACACCAGGTCAATCAGTGTTTTTAGTTTTCTAAGATCCATGAGAACTCCAACGATTTAAAGAAACGACTGCGAATTTACCCTAAATTCACTTAAATTGCAGTCAATTGCTTTTATTTTAAAAATTCAAATCTTCGATTCAACTAAACTTCAAACCCATGAATCGAAAGAAATGATCCTCATCCGAACGTCAATCCCGCCGCGGCAAACTACTTCAAAGCCAGCCAGGATTGCAGGTCGCCAGACGATACCTTGCCCATTTTACGATGTGCCACCAAACCATCTGACCCCAACACCACGGTGAATGGCAAGCCGCCACTCAAATTACCCAATGAACGACTGAGCTCAATCCCCGGCATACCGGCCATGGCAACAGGAAACGGCACGGGATTTTTCGCCAGAAAACGCTTCACCGGCTCAAGCTGATCCACCGCCAAACCCAGCACTTGCCAGCCTTTAGCCTTGTTTTCAGCATAAAAACGACCTAATAGCGGGAGTTCTTCCACACAAGGCGGGCACCAGGTCGCCCAAAAATTCAACAACACAGGCTGACCGCGCCATGCCGCCAATGTGAGCGGCGCGCCATCAGGCCCAGCAAACACCTGCTGCCACAGCTCAGATTCAGCCGCCGACAGCGCAGTTTGCGATTGATTTGAGCGCCATGAATACGCCACACCCCCCAAGACCGCCGCGCCAGCCACAGCACCCATCAGCCAGCGCCGACGACCGGACGACGTATCAACACCCCCGGCAGGAAGATTTTTTGGGGTCATGACGGAGATTCCGACAACAAACGCTGCACCGCCGCCAAATCTCCACGCGGCGTGCGTCCTTTGGCATCCGGTCGCAGCGCACCACGCACGTCATCTTTGTCATAAATCAGCAAGTGAACACCTACCTCTTCCTTCAAGCCGTCACAAAAAGCATGCACGCTCAGCGCTTCAACCGATTCGCCATGGAAGCCGGTCACCGTCCGAGGCACATAGTCTACTTGATGGTCAATCAGCGATATTTCCGCCGATTTGCTGTCATCGCAAAACAATTGTATGTAAATATCAGATGTACGTGTGGCCGTACCATGCCAAACCGAGCCGCCCAGATAGGGCCGAAACTCGGCCATGCGCCCCATCCAGAGCAGCGCGAGCTGGCGCAAAGCCAGCCCAGCAGGCCAAAAGCGATCCCCACCAGTCCCAGCCCCCCGGCGGCGAAGGCCA
>CAJAFJ010000128.1 GCA_903938955.1 uncultured beta proteobacterium
TCTGGGGCGACCTTAAGGTCGGCCTTCTGGCAGCGAAATCGGCAAGCCGAACTACCGCTTTAGGCAAAACCCGTCTGATCCTGAATATCGGTTGCGACGCGTCGATGCGCTGAAAGCCAATACGCCCAAGGCGGTCACTTCGACCCGTATTGAACGTTGGCAAGCCCTGTGCGATAGTTAATCACCTATGCAGGGGACTTATGCGAGCCATTTTCTCAGGGCGACGTTTTTCTTTGCGCAAAGTGCTGCGCTGGTTGGTTTTGGCTTGTGTCCTGCCGGCCACCATGGTCTGCACCGCACTGGCGGTTTCAATGTACCAACTCCAGCGCCAACAGGTGCAGCAAAACACCTTGTTGATGGCGCGTGGAATCCTGTCGGATCTGGAGCGGGAGTTTGCCGTCATTGAATCGGGCATGCAGGTGCTGGCCACCTCCGGCGAACTGGCCTCGGGCGACCTACGAGCTTTCCACAAGCGGGCGCGAGACGCCCTGGCGCCCGGTATCGTCTACAACTACATCCTGACCGATACACAAGGCCGGCAGGTGCTAAATACGCTGCTGTCATTTGGTTCGGCATTGCCCAGCACCGGCACGCCAGCCCAGATCGGGCGTGTCTTTACTGAGCGGGCGACAGTGCTGACTGACCTGTTTATCGGCCCGGTCACGCGCAAACCGGCCCTGGCCATGGGCGTACCAGTCGGGGCCGGTGACGCGGTGGAGTACAGCCTAAACATCGGTCTGGACCCGCAGCGCATCAACACACTTCTTGGCCGGCAACCTCTGCCCGACGGCTGGCTGATTGCCGTGCTCGACAGTTCAGGCACGATTGTGGGTCGCTCGCGTGATGCCGATCGCTTTCTTGGGCAAAAGGCAGTTCCCGAACTTAGGGAGGCAGTTCAAAGCCAGATACTGGGAACCATTGAGTCCCACACCAAGGAAGGTATCCCGGTTTTCAGCGCCTATGCGCGCTCTAAAACCTGGGGTTGGACGGTGGTCGTAGGCGCGCCCAAGAGCAACCTCGAAGGCAGCAATCTGCGGCAAGGCTTCTGGGTATTGTTTGGGGTGGGCTGTGCAATGGCGCTGGGGCTTTGGCTGGCACGGGCCATTTCAAGACGGGTAGTGGAATCGGTGCATCTGCTAAACGAAGCGGCCGCCAAACTGATCCAGGGTGACCCCATGCACCTGCCCGAAATGCGCATGATGGAGGCTGACGCCGTCGCCCGGGCTATGGTGGACGCTGCCGCCGCGATGGAGAAAATCCGGTTCTTTGCCGAGCACGACACGCTCACCGAACTGCCCAATCGCATGCTGTTTGAAACCGTGGTGAACCGCGATTTGGTTTTGGCAGAGCGCCACCCGTCGCAAAGCGCTCTGTTGGCGGTGGACTTGGACCACTTTAAACAAGTGAACGATACGCTCGGGCACGAGGCCGGAGACACGGTGCTTCGGCAGGCAGCGCAGCGGATTCAACATGCCATACGGGGGACGGACATGGCTGCACGCATCGGTGGTGATGAATTCTTGGTGTTTCTGGGAGAGACCACGCAGGATGGAGCCATGGACACAGCGAGAAGGATAGTCGAAGGCCTTTCAGCGCCCTACGGCAGTCTGAGCATTCCGGTATCGGCCAGCGTGGGCATTGCGATGTTTCCGGAACACGGGGCCACCCTGCGCGCGCTCAGCGCAGCCGCTGACGCGGCCCTTTACAAAGCCAAACACGCGGGAAGAAATCAGGCTTATATGGCGAGTGAAGCGGTCAACTCCGACCTCGTCGTTGCGGGTAAGACAAGCATGATCTAACCCTTAGTCGGTAAAGTGAGGCTGTGGCGAATGGACATCCAGCTGCATTCACCTCCCCTGGTAGGCCGTCAGCTGCAGGCAACCACGAGATGCAATTGGCCCAGCACCAAAACCTCGCAGGATTCTTTTTGGTGCACGGTTCTGGCATGCGTATTGCATGCCAGGTCTGTGTCTCCTGCATTATCCCGGCACAAGA
>CAJAFJ010000129.1 GCA_903938955.1 uncultured beta proteobacterium
ATTAGCTTTGCCCGTGTCGTGAAATAATGACTTTGAGTTCCATCTCAAGTTCTTGGGTCAACGCGAGCAGCCTCTGGTAGACAGGAAGCCAGTCAGCTTGGGTCATTTGAGTCACGCCATTTTCTGCTTGTTCTAGTTCAGCGGCCACATTCATGGCAGCCAGCACGTAGCAACTGCCTTTCATCTTGTGCACCAGATCGCCAAGTTGGCTGGCATTGAACGTCTCTGTATGTTGCTGCATGGCCAAGCGCCATGTCACTAGCTGTGTCAAAAATGGCTTGCCAACCGCAACCAATATGTCGATCTCTCCAGTGATTCGATTAAATAGCGGCAGATCAATTTGCTGGCTCATATCAAAACCGGCTGGGCGTGCTGTCTGCACAATTGCATGTGAGCGTCAAAATATCCTTTCAACCGCTCCATGTTCAGGGGTTTAGGATAAAAAAGCACATTCTCAGGCAGCCCACCGCGCTCTTCAATTTCATGCTCACTCATACTTGAAACCACCACGATTGACATGGTCTGGTATTCAGGGCGGTTGGAGACGCTTTGAATGAGACTAAAGCCGTCAAAGGGTGTCATTTTCAAGTCGGTGATCAGAATGCTGGGGCGTAATCGCTCAAGCTTGAGCACCGCATCCAAGCCATCCTCCGTCACGACAAATTTGATAGACGGATAAAGTTTGGTCAAGGTCGCGGTGATGGAGGTTGATACGACTGCATCGTCTTCAGCGATCAGAACGGCCATCTCGGTGACATTTGCATGGCTGGATCGCGACACCTGCTCCAAGTTGTCTGCATTTATGTCTGATGCAGCTAACCTTCGCATGGCTTTGGGCCCCATTTTTTCGTCTAGTTGGTCCAGTGAACTTTGCAATATTCGCCGGTGCCCTCCGACTGTTTTGACTGCGATAAGTTGTCCAGAATCTACCAATTTCTGGATTGAAGTCCTGGATAACCCCATCTTCTTTGAGGCCTCGCCAATTCCGACTTGAGTAGTTACCACCATCAATTCCTTTATCCAACGATACAAATAATTTTTTTGTTATTTTCATCGTAACTTAAATGAATAGATTGATTTTTTTAAAGGTTTTTGCTTTTTTTTAAAAAAATCATTTTTTTATCGTCACTATGATGATCGGAACGCACCAAGGACCTGTGAAAAGCGTTCACTTCAACTGCCTATCGGCAACAAGGGCCGATAGAAACCCGTTGAGCCAGTTGACATCCAGCGGTTTATTGACAAGTACCGTATGCGCCGGAAGACCGCCACGCGCCTCAATGTCCGCAAGTGACAGCCCCGTCACGGCAACCAACACCATGGAGGCGAAGCTTGGATTCGACCGAATGGTCCTCAGGAAATCAAAACCATCTACGCCGGGCATTCGAAGATCTGAAAACAGCACATGGGGTTGTAGCTTGGCGATGTCGATCAATGCCTCGATAGCCGAGGTCATCAGGATTACATCCAGCGGCAGCTTCATGCGGTCGACGGCCAGTCGAATGGCGGTCAAGGTCAGTTCGTTGTCATCAACAAAAAGAACTTTAAGGTAAGGCGTTGACGTGTCCAGCACGGTGTTCACGCCAGCGCGAACCTGGTAGTCATGCAGCGACTGCAGGGAAATGCGCCTGTGCCCACCCTTGGTTTTCCAAGCCTCGACCTCACCCTTTTCAACCAGCGCTTGTACGGTACCTACCGACAGCCCCAGCATTTTGGCTGCGTAGAAAGTACCACAAAAGTCAGTATCCATTTAAAGTCCTAAGGCTGAAAAGCTGGCAAATTTTACCCAGTAAAAAGCAACAACCAGCCAAGGGAAAAGTGTTAGCCCAAAAGGCCCAAAATCAATCAGTACATGCACTCAAGAGGTCGGGGATTGAAGTTTGACAATGACCTGTTCCACCATGGTCTTGTTTTGGGGTGACAGGCCACCGCTCTCACTGGCGCGACGCAAAGCGTCAATAGCCTCGCGGATATTGCCCGCCGCATGCAAGGACAGCCCCAAGCCCAGCAACCACTCTGATTTGTTTGACTCACTGCGTAAGGCAATGCGGTAATGCGTGACCGCTTCGGCCGGGCGCTTCAAGCGCAACAACTGCGCTGCGTAATAACCGTGGTAAACCGGATCATTGTTGGCCGACTTGGTGCCTTGGGCGAGTAGCGCCATGGCATCGTTTTGCTGTCCGGCCTGAATCCACAAGGGGGCAATGGCCAGCATAAAGCCTGTTTGCTGGGGCAAAAGCATCAACCCATCGCCGAGCAAATCGGCCGCCGCCGTGGCTTGTTTTCGCTCAACCAACAGCCGGGCTAGTTCAAGCCGGGCCTTGCTGTGCTGGGGGTAGATATCAAGTGTCAGACGCAAAGATTTCATGGCTGCATCTACTGCGCCCTGTTTTTGTTCAGTCAAGGCTTGCTGGTAAAACTGTTCTGATTTCTGCGCTGCATCCACTTTCACCTGAGTCGGTGTGATGCTCGGTTTGGCGTTGCTGGTTGCCTCGACTACGCTTGTTTTCACTACTGGAGACGCAAGTCGGGGTGCTTCTGCGGTTTTGGCTGTGGGCACCGGTGCCTTGGTTTTTTTCGCCATTTCCAAATGTGGCTCAACAGATTTGGGTTTGGTAACGACTGGTTCCGGTATGGCTGGGGCCGCCTGGGGCAGTTCAATTGGATTGAGCTTGGTCGCATCGGGGATGCGTGTCACATGTTCAGACTCAATCGCCTCTTTACTGGCTTGGGTCGCCCGTGTCGCTGTGAGTTCCTGCTGGTGTGTCACCCACCAGGCGATGGCACCTGCGACCAAAAGAGTCAGAACGGCCTGTAACAACGCCGTGGAGTTAACCCATGGCTGGCGTTTGGGGCGAGAATCATTCGCATAGTCGTAAACACCGCGCTTCAAAGGTCGGCTATGGCTACGCTCACGCGAATCCAGGTCTTTCAGCATGTCATTGATCAAGCTCATAGCCAATGTCTCCAAGCAGGGAATGACGCAATGACCAAAGCAACCGCTCCCAGCGACAAGAACCAAAGTCGGTTGGACTGACCCTGATTCACCGAATCAGTGTCTTTGGCTGCGTGCATCACTTCAGACCAGCCTACCAAATTTTTGCCACGACCATAGGCGGACAACAAGGCCTTGTTCGCCAGAATGTTGATCAGGCGGGGAATGCAGCGTGACTTGCGTTTCAGTAACCAGAGTGCCGCCGGCGTGAACAACTGGCCCCGCCGGTGACCTGCCGCAGCCAAGCGGTGCTGAATGTAGTAGTTGAACTCACTGTTACTTAAAGGCTTGAGGCGGTAGTGAAATGTAATGCGCTGGCGCAATTGCCGCACCGAGGGATGATTCAGACACTCGTCCAGCTCGGGCTGACCAAAAATGATCACTTGCAGAAGTTTGCGATTCTCGGTCTCCAGGTTGGTCAATAGCCGCAGCGCCTCAAGCGTCTCGATTGGCATGGCCTGAACTTCGTCCAGACAGATCACCACTCTTTTACCGCTCTCATTGAGCTCGAACACCCTGCGCGTTAGCGCGCTCAGAACGTCATGCTGGTTGATGGTTGTTGACTGTGGAAACGGTAAACCCAGTTCGGTAGCGATCTCAATGAACAAGGCCAGCGGCTCAAGGTAGGGGTTAAAGATGTAACAGACCGCATAGTCGTCATCCAGTGACCCGAGCAGCTTGCGGCACAACATGGTTTTACCCGTGCCCACCTCGCCAGTGATCTTCATGAAGCCTTCCCCCATCTTGATCGCCGTCAGCAGCGTGATAAGCGCTACCTGCGATGTCTCGGAGGCGAAGAAAAAATGGGTGCTCGGCGTGATCGAGAACGGAAACTCGTTCAATCCGAAATGCTCTAGGTACATGGTGTTTATATTAAAACGGCTGATTTAACGGAGTGTCGCGGCGTCAAGGTTTGGCGCGCGCCCGGGACTTGCAAAAATAGCCGCCGCCCGGGTAGGTCTTGCCTTCGAGATCCTGCGCATACGCATGGAAACCTTCCGGTTGCCATTGGGTGTCTTTGGTGTTCAGGGCCGCACAGTTGACCGCAGCCAGCGAAACCAGCTTCAAGGGCACCGGGCCAAATGCGTCACCGCGGTCCCAGGCTACGGTTTTATTCCGCTCTACCAGGCGCGGTGGCGTGTTGTCCTGGCGGTCACTGCGCGTGGCAGCGCAGCCAGCGGTCAGCAGCGCTGCTATCAACAAAGTACAGAGGGTGAAGATTTTCATGGTGGTTCTTCCTATTGGTGGCGCTGGGCTCAGGCAACGATAAAGTTATTGCTGTCCAGCGTCAGCGCCGGCACCAATAAATGGTTATCCAGGGTCGCAAAGATATTGCCGTTGTAGGTTAACGCGCCGGTAACAGCGATGTATGCCAGGTGACTTGAAAGATTCAAAGCAGTGAGCTCAGTAAAAACAGCTGTATCAAGGAACATCTTGTCTTCACCCACGGTGAAATCTTTGATGATGTCTGCATGTCTAGCTTCAACTGGCGCGTTGAAGACGAACACGTCATGGCCGTCACCGCCTGTGAGTGCGTCTATTCCATAGCCGCCGATCAGAACATCATTACCAGCATCACCTTTCAGGGTGTCGTTACCGTATGCTCCCACCAACAAATCGTTGCCCGCGCCGCCAACAAGTGTGTCGTCAAAGATAGCATTTTTAGTAAAAAGATCGTTGTAGGACAGCTGTTTCCATACTACAGACCCATCCACATCAGTCGCCTCAAAAAGAGGGCCAGCAAAGATCAGGTCATTGCCTGCACCGCCGTCAAAAGACTCTTTACCGCTAGCAATGCTGGAGCCATAAAGCAGATCGTTGCAGGGCGTGCCTGCGCTGGTAGCGCTTGTCGCCACGTGGAAATAACCCAACCCGTCAGGGGTTACAAAGTCATAGTTATAGTAATTACCGGTACCGTCAAAACTAATGTAGTCCAGCGCAAGCGTGCCCCCATCCTTTAAGTGGTCAGTCACCACGGTGTGGTCTTCACCGATCAGAAGTTGCAGATAATTCCCTCCAGGCGTAAGCACCTGCATCTGCTTGAAGTCCTTGCCCGGCTCCACCAGTAGGACGTCGTAGGGACGATTAGTGCCGTTGATTGTGAAATCTTGATCGAAATAGATTTTATTTGCGTCTTTTGGCGCATCTAGAATAAAGGTGACCGTGCCTGTCTCACCCGGTACGCCGTCGGCGACGGCTTGCACCGTCAAGGTGTAGGAGGTGCCAATACACTGGGCCGCCTCACCCGCTGCGGTCAAAGAAACCTCGCCTGTGCTGGTGTTCAGATAGAACCAAGGATCTGTCGCAGGGTTTTTTCCTGTGACACCGCTGTGAGCGAAGTCACTACTGCCTTGAACGTATTTGCCTGTGACCGTGAGTTCAGTACCGTTGTCAACCACCTGTGTAATCCGGAAAACAGCGCCGGTATTATTCGAATTAAAGTCAGTCACAACTTTGCCAGGGTCATCTGGCGTGTCGATGGGATACCGAACTTCGGCTGGCGAGTTGATGCCAGCCGTGCCGGGATCAGTCGGCGGGGTGACACCAGGAATCACTGGCCAAATGGTCGGCGGTACAGGTGGTTTAGGAGCGCCACCACCGCCGCCACCACCACCACCACCGCCAAGCGCCAGCAAACCGAGTAGCCAGAGGGCGCCGCCGGCCGCCGGATGCGCATCAGCGGCACCCGCTGGGGCGCAGGCATCGGTCACGCCGGGTTCGGTCACGGGGCACACTTCCACCGCTGCGACGCCGCCGGCACTCACGGCCTCGGTCAGCACCACTTCTTCCACCGAGGCGGCCTGGGCCAGCACCAAGGTGTTGTTTTCGTCCTCTGGTCGCTTCAAGGCGATGGCCTTGGTTTTAGCCAAGGGCAAGGGCTGAGCGGGCGTGTGCAGGGACGTCGGGCTGAGGAGGTTGTCCGGCGCGCGCAGAGGCGTCGCGCTTGGCTTCGTGGCGGGCTGGGTCATGGTGTTCTTTGGGAAAAAGAGGGGCCGTCAGGCCGGAAGTTAATGCGGAGTACAGGCAAGCGCGTGTTGCGCTTGCCTGTACTAGGCCAGCAAACCTGGGGTGCAGGTGTGCTGGCCGTCAACTATCACTTGGCCAGGGAAACGCCCAGCTTGGTGACGCTGGAGTTCATAGCACCAATGGCGGTGGTTGCCATGGCGATGTTGGACAGGTTCACGATACCGGTTTGTGGGTTCAGGAACCAAGCACCGCTGTCCACGTTGGCGGCAATTTTGATGCCGGCATCCAGTGCTGCTACGTTGATTGCGCCGTTAAACACGTTCATGGATTGCAACTCGGTTACCAAGCTGGTGGCATCCGCGGTGGTCGAACTCGTCAGGCCGTCCAGACTGAGGGATGTGGTCGCTCCCGCAGTGAGTACTGCGCCACCGGTAACTGTTCCAAGGAGTCCGGAAACTGATGCACCGAGCG
>CAJAFJ010000130.1 GCA_903938955.1 uncultured beta proteobacterium
CGCTGGATGCTGCTCACCACTTCGGTCATGGTCTCGCCGGCTTTGTCCACCAGCGCGGTGCCCTGCTCCACGCGCTCCACACTGGCGCTGATAAGGGACTTGATTTCCTTGGCCGCCTCGGCCGAGCGGCCGGCCAGGGAGCGCACCTCGGATGCCACCACGGCAAAACCACGCCCCTGGTCGCCGGCTCGTGCGGCTTCCACGGCTGCATTCAGGGCCAGGATATTGGTTTGAAAGGCGATGCCGTCGATCACGCTGATGATGTCGCTGATCTTGCGCGAGGCATCGTTGATGCCCTTCATGGTCTGCACCACCTGACCCACCACCTCGCCACCCGACACCGCCACGCTGGAGGCGGCCATGGCGAGCTGGTTGGCTTGGCGCGCGGAGTCGGCGTTCTGGCTGACTGTGGAGCCGAGTTGTTCCATGCTGGCGGCGGTTTGCTCCAGGGCGCTGGCTTGCTGCTCGGTGCGTGCGGACAGGTCGTGGTTGCCTTGTGCGATCTCGGCGCTGGCGGTGGCCACGCCCTCCGAGCCGCGGCGCACGTTGCTGACAATGGATTTCAAAGTGGCCAGCATGTCATCCAGGGCGCTGGCCAAGCTGCTCGGATCCCGCTTGCCGTGGGCAAAGGTATGGGTCAGGTCACCGCGGGCAATGTTGTGCGCCAAAGCGGTGGCTTCACCCAGTTCCATGCCCAACTGCCCGGTAATGCTTTTGGCCACCAAAACGGTCAGACCCACCAGGCACAGACCACCCAGCAAAATGGACAGAGCGACCAGCCAGCGGGCCGATTTTGCAGCTGCGTCGAACTCCTGGTCCGCCAGACTGGCCTCGTCTTGCAAAAGGGTGGCCAGGCTGCTGAAGGCTTCATCAAACTTGTCGATCTGCTTGTCGATCGCATCATCGACAGCGGCGATATCCCCGCGCTGTGGATCCTTCTTGGCAATCACCAAGAACTGCTCGTTGTACAAGCTGCGGATGGTTTGCATGGCGGCCGACGCAGCCTGGACAGCCGCTTTCTTGGCGGGCGTTTCAGCATGGCTATTGGCGTAGTCAAAGGAGGCATCAATCTCCCGGCTCATGTCCTGCCACTTTTTGGCGGAAGCGTCAAAGTCCTGGTTGATAAAGGTGTCGGCCACGATGCGGTAGGACTGTGCGCCCAGACCAGCGTCATGCCGCATCTGCCCCGCCGCCAGCGCTTTGCTGGCACCCACGTCCTGCAGATCCGCCAACTTGCTGAGCGCGTACCAGTTGATTCCTGCCAGCATCAGCATGATGACTGCTGCGCAACCGGCAATCGCAAACAAGCGGGTCGAGACTTTGAATGCTTTCATTTTTGCGGACCTTTATTTTCTGAATAGATAGCACGAGACTGCCAGTTAATCATAGCGGAGCCCATCCGCGCGGGATCAACAATTGATAGCAGTCAAGGGCTTTATTTGGCCGAACACACTTGTCTGTGAGCGGTCGAAAAATGGGCCGTTTTCACATCTGCCGGGAGCGCCAATGGCGCCTCAGAGCTTGCTGAAAATATCCGCAGCGGCGGCTACGGTCTCGGCAATGTCCGCATCGGTGTGCGCCGCGCTCATGAAGCCGGCTTCGTACAGCGCCGGGGCGATGTAGACGCCGCGATCCAGCAGGCCGTGGAACAGGGTGTTGAAGGTCTTGTTGTCCGTGGTCATGACCTTGGCGTAGTTCTGCGGCAGCTCGGGGAACAGGAAGAAGCCGAACATGCCGCC
>CAJAFJ010000131.1 GCA_903938955.1 uncultured beta proteobacterium
GGTGCCTGCCCGCGTGCGGTCACCATGATGACCAAAGTCTGCTTGAGCAATGGGTTTATTTTGATCGCCTCAAGGACCTGCAATCCATCGCACTCACCCGGCATCATGATGTCGAGCAAGACAGCATCTGGTTTATGGAGTTGAGCCATGGCAATGGCATCCAGGCCGTCGCACGCCTCCATAATTTCGTAGTCAATGCTCAACGTAATACTGAGAAGTCTTCGCATTCCTGCGTTATCGTCAACTATGAGAATTTTTTTCATCGCATGATATGGGGTATTTTTTTGACGGGAAAACTACTGGCGGAAATGTGAGCGAGGCAATCCAGCTCTTCGTTTGAAATCGTTGCGCCAGCCGGTTGTCGTGGCAAAAGATACGCCAGATCCTGTGCGTACAACTCGGCTTGCTTGGGATAGAGACAGTTGGCACAGTCGTTCAGGCCACGGCCCAACGAAGGGGCTCCTGTCGGTAATACCAGTGTGAAAGATTCGACACCACGCAGCACCACATCGGACTGCTCTGGATCCAACGGGACAATTTTGAGTTGCCCGCCGTGCAGTGCAACGATACGACGGCAAATGGACAGGTTAAGGTCGGCATCGGTCGTCAGGGCCGGTCCAGGACAACCGGCAGTCTTCGCAACGGCGGAGCGCTGACTAAAAAAACTGCTGAACGTTCCGGTCATGACAACGAAACCACCGTTTTGACGCACACGAATTTCTATTCGACAATGCGGTGGAGCGCTTGCGCCAATGCCTTCCAAAAGCCCTTTGATCGCCACTTTTAACCACTGTGCATGACCAAACACCATACCTTGCTTGCTGGCATCTCCACTGAGCTCAGGATTGATGCTGTAGTCGCTGCGCCGTAAGGGGAGTTCAGCTATCGCCTCTTGAATAATGTTTTGCAAACTCACCCGTTCCTCGACAAGGAAAGAGTCTGCCTGCTGCAATTCGCACAGGCTCTCCATGCTGATCAGCAAGCGACTCAAACGCAGAGATTGCTTGTTCAACTGCTCCACATCAGCGCTGCTACGGGACGAAGTTTGCTCAAGGAACTGTCGAAAATCGCTTAACTCATGCCGAAAATCTTTGCTAAGCAGTGAGTTAAATTTATCTTCCTGAATCGTCAGTGCCGAAGGGGCAGTCACTTGCAGCGTGATAAAAATAGCGAAACCATCTGCCCCGTTTTTGCACAGATGGAAATCCTCGCTGTGCGGTGACGACGGGTGCATTGAAGCAATGCTGACCGGCGCCTGCACCACCCCGCGTGTGATCTCATGAATCAACGAGCCAAGTTCTGTCTCACACGTCATGAAATGTTTTAACCAGGGCAGCGCAGCCTGGTTGTAGTCGATCACGACGCCCTTCATATTCAGAGAAATGACGCCCTCAGTCAGTTTTTCCAGCAGCGCGGAATTCAGACTCAGGTTCACGGCACTATCCGTCCCGGGATGTTTATTTTTTTCAACCCGACAACGACCACCATCGTCTTGTCGTAGTTCGGATTGGATTTTAATATTTCCAATATTTGCAAGCCATCATCTGACGAAATATCCTGACCAAGATGCATAAGCTCGGAGCGTGTGCTCTCTATCACAGCACTTTGCCTAATTCCATCTTCAAAGATGTTGGCTGCTATGCACTCGTTGATTACGAGCGGGTTGAGCAACTCTGTCGATGATGCTTCGGTCGACAAAAGTTTATGAATGGACTCGCGGGAAATCCGGCGATGTCCGCCAACCGTCCTCCAAGCCGACAGGAGCCCGTTGTCCACCCATGTTTGCACTGTGCTGATCGAGGTCCCCAGCAGCACGGCTGCCTCACGGGAAGTACAAAATACTTTTTTAACTTTCACTTCAACCCTCCTTGAACTGACACTGATAAATATCAGCTCAATCACAAAAATATGTTTATTTTCATTTTAAACACATTTAACGTTTAATTGTCATTTTTATCAGTTGCATCATCAGCCATCGATCCAACGCAAAGTTTTTGAACGATCGTTTCTGAGGCAACACTTGCGTTATTAGCAAAAAATCGCGGCGCCCACATCCGAGGTCTTCATGGCAAAACGCGGGGCTTCAGGTCGAAATTTTCAGGCTGGGGCTGCAGCCCAGCGCTGCCTGCTGAGGTTTTAATCGAACGCGTGTGAATTACCCAAGTCCAACCGGGCTTTTGAGTTTTTGGCCAGCGCCTGCTCCAAGGCCAGAGACAGTAGCTGCTCAAATTGAACAGGCTTGCGCATATAAAGCACGTTAGCAGGCAAGCCCCCTTGTTTGTCGACATCGAATGCGGACATGCCGCTCACCACAATCATCAACGTGGATTCAAACTGCTTCTTGGCACGCAGTTCGTGCACCATTTTTAAGCCATTCATGTCAGACAGATGCAGGTCCAGAATCAATATATCGGGACAGTCGCTCGCAAGGCA
>CAJAFJ010000132.1 GCA_903938955.1 uncultured beta proteobacterium
AAACGGGTGGCGGGTGTATTCCTCATCAATCAGGCGTTTGGGTACCTCGTCTGCCTCATCGGGTGACTTGGGTTTGCGCTGCGCGTAGACGGTACCGCGCCCGACACTGGCCAGCACGCATTTGGTCGATGTCAACTATCTTGACCGCTCGGCGACAACTATCCTGGCCGGTGGAAGCGGGGAATGAGTCTGGATGGTTATTGGGTTGAACGAACCTTTCTTACAGGCGGGGCATGCCCCGCCTGTGCCGCTCGGCGGCGGTAGCTCTCCACGTTCATCTCCAGAATGGTTGAGTGATGCACCAGGCGGTCAACGGCAGCCAGCGTCATCGCCGGCTCCACGAACACCTCGCCCCATTGCGAAAACGGGGTGTTGGCAGTAATGGCCAAACTCTTTCGCTCATAGCGCTCTGATATCAACTCAAACAGCACGGAAGTCTCAGCCTGGTCACGCCGCACGTAACTGAGGTCATCAAGAATCAGTAAGTCAAATCGGTCCAGCTTAGCCAGCTCCTGTGGCAACCGCAAATCGCGCCGTGCTGCTTGCAGGCGTTGCACCAAGTCCGAACAACGGGTAAAGAGAACCCGCCGTCCAGAGTCAATCAAGGCATGCCCCAAGGCGCTGACCAAATGGCTTTTGCCCACCCCCGGTGGCCCAAACAGCAGTACGTTGGCACCCCGGTCAATCCATTCGGTGCCCTCCGTCAGTGCCATGACCTGCGCCTTGGACACGCTGGGAACGACCGAGAAGTCAAAGCTTGAGAGTCGCTTGGCCGGACTCAACCCCGATTCATTGCGGTGTCGGTCAATGCGGCGGGCCTCACGCTCATTGATTTCATGCTCCAGCAATGCCTCCAGCAATCGGTGTGCGGGCCAGCCCTCTTTGTCGGACTGTGCGCACAGGTCACCGGCCAAGCGTTTGATGGTGGGCAGTCGCAAGTCCGTCAGCATCATTCCCAAACGGGTTGAAGTAGGGGTGACGGTAGTTGTCGTTGTGGAGTTTGTAATTGACGCCGTACTCATAGTGCCACCTCAAACAGCTCGTCATAAGAGGCCAGCGCTGGCAGTGTCACCACCACCTGCGGCACATCTCCCTTGGGCGGTGCCAGCAACTGGGTCAAAGCGTTGAGGTCGGGCAATTGGTCAAGCTCAATCAACTGCTCCAGCTCCTGGGCCAGTTGGGCTTCATGCCCTTCGGCTGCCAAGACCAGCAGGCCCACCATTGTTTTACAGGCTTCGCGTTCAGGCCTTTGGGCCGCCAGCCGCTCCCAGGTTTGGCGGTACACCGCACGGGGGAAGGCTGCGTCCCGCAGCACCCAGCGGGCGAAGGCGCCGGGCTTGCGTTTTAAGGCCCCCACCAAATGCCGGTAATCAATGGAGCGACCAACGCGCTGCCCCTGCGCAGGTCTGGCCCTTGGCAGACTCACAACGCATTGGCCACCGAACCAGCCTTCAACGTGCTGGGCATATTGACGCACCATCAACCGATGGCCAATTAGTTGGCTCGGTACGCTGTAGAGCACGCCCTTGAGAGTGAAGACGGCGTATTTGCTGACCCGTGCAGGTATCTCCTCAAACTCGGCGGTCCGGCGCACCGGCAAGGGTTTGAGCATGGTGCGCTCGGTGACCAGAAACTTGGCCGCACGCGTATTCATGCGCTGCACGATAGTGTCGACAAACGTTTCGTAATCAGGGCGCGTATCAAAGCTGCGACTGCCGCGCAGACGCAATGCTTGGTCCAGAGCTGTCTTCAGGGAGTTGTTGCGTGATTCGATGGAGCCGTTCTCGTTGGATTGGCCGGGGTTGCAGCGTGTTGCACGCAGCCCGTAATGGCTGCACAGGTCTGCATACCGCTTGGTCAGCTCCTCTTGTTCGGCTAAGTTGTTGAATGCTGCCGACAGGCTGTCGGTACGGTGTTCTTCGGGGACGCCGCCCAAGGCCCACAGTGCCGCCTGCAAACCGGTGGACAGTGCCACGAAGCTCTCGCCGGAGTCGATGACGGTGACATGACGCCACCCCGAATAAGCCAGTGCAAATTGGTACAGGCGGTGAGTAAACGCCATACCCGCAATCTCCACTTTGAGCTCGTCTGCCACGGTGAAGTCCGAGATGCCTTGGCGTCCTGGCGGGTGTTCCTGCGCAAAGTAGACCTCCCGCTCGTCTCCAAACTTGGCCCGCCACAGGCGCATACGGCGTTGCAGGGTCCTCAGCACACTGCTGTCCCACTGGCCCGGATAGCGGCGCTGGAGCTCTTCGAGCAGCGTGACGGCGTTGAGCCGGGCATCGGTTTGCAGCAGAGGGATGACCTCTGCGTCCCAGACCTTACTGAGCGGGTCTTCTCGGGTGCGCCAGTTTCGCTGTGGGCGCTGTGAGGGCAGGCTTTGTGCGTCTTCAATACGCCGGGCGCTTCGCTCGCTGATGCCGGCCTTGGCGGCCGAAGCTACTTGACTAAGCTTGTTGCGGTGTTGCTTGTACTTGTGCACTTGGTGGTCCGTGATTCTCTTGCCGGGCATGCCGCCTACCTTCGATTTGTGTTCGAAGGTCCAACGGTAGCCCCGCCTCCCGGACCCGCCCGGTGAAGGCCTCTAACC
>CAJAFJ010000133.1 GCA_903938955.1 uncultured beta proteobacterium
GCGCACGAGACCATTGCCAATGACCTGCTGGCCTCCGGCCAGTTGGTGCGGCCATTTGATTTTTCCATCCCCCTGAAGGAGGCCTATTATCTGATCGCCCCCGAGGGCACCCGTACGCGCCATGCCAGCAAAGTGTTCAAGGAATGGCTGTTGCGGGAGATGGCGGGGTTTGTGGGGTAGCGATTGGTGGAAAAGCTTTGTGGTGCCCGTGGAGTTGCGTTGAAGGGTTGATCGCATTACAATTTTAATAACGTAAGGAGGATGCGGTGACTGAATCAACCATCACAGCGAAGGGCCAGACAACGGTTCCGGCCGACATCCGGCAGTCCATAGGCGGTGTTCCTGGCACGCGCTTGGTATGGCATTTGCTCGCAGACGGCCGCCTTTTTGTGCGCGTCAAGAACAAGACTGCGGCAGACGTCAAAGGTATTGTCAAAGTGCCTAAAGGCAAGCGGCTTGCCATTGAGGAGATGAGACCCTGATGCTGGCCGGTTCAGTCGATACCAACGTACTGGTTAGGCTCGTGACCCAGGATGACGAGAAACAAGCGCAGGCAGTGGATCGCCTCTTGGCGCGGCATGCCAAGAAGGGCGAACTACTTTTTGTCCCGATTACAGTGGTTCTGGAGCTTGAATGGGTGTTGCGAGCCAAGTTGAGCCAGGGCAGGTCGGAATTCATTCAGACCATGTCCGCACTGTTGACCCTGGTGGAACTGAGCTTTGAATCGGAAGACGCTTTGGAGCAAGCCCTGGTGGATTACCAGGAGGGTGCAGCTGACTTTGGTGAGTACATCCACCTGGCCCTGTCACGCAAAAATGCGGCCTTGCCTTTCTGGACATTTGACCGCAATGCTGCAAAAGCCTCTGGTGTTGCCGCGTTAGGCGTTTAAAACAACTGCCCCGTCAACTCATCCGCATCCGCGCCTTGGGCTAAGGCGGCGCGTGCAGTATTTGCTTCCCCAGCCTTCGCATCCTCCGCCTTCAACAGCGCCCCCACCCGCACTCCCAGTAGCCGCAGCCGCTTCTGCAACGGCGCCCGCTTCAAACACTGCCCGGCAAACTGGCGTATCTCTTTGGCATCCGCCGTGAAGTGGTCAATCGTGTGGTCGCGCGTGACGATCTGGAAATCGTCAAAGCGCAGCTTGATGCCTATGGTCTTGCCCACATAACCCTTGCGTTGCAAATCACCGGCCACCTGCTCGCACAGCTTGGTGAAGATGGCGCCCAATTCGGCGCGGTCGCGCACCGCGTGCAAGTCACTATCAAACGTGGTCTCGCGGCTCATGCTGACGGGTTCGCTCTCCAGCACCACAGGGCGATTGTCCTGCCCGTGCGAGGCGGCGTGCAGCCAGGCGCCGGTGCGCTCGCCAAAGGTGTCCATCAGCCACTGCTGATCGCGCGCGGCCAGTTGGCCAATGGTCTTGATGCCGTGGCTCTGGAGTTTGGCATCCGCCTTGGGGCCTATGCCGTTGATCTTGCGGCAGGCCAGCGGCCAGATTTTTTCTTCCAGATCGTCTTCTTGCACGATGGAAATGCCATTGGGCTTGTTGAACTCGCTGGCCATCTTGGCCAGCAGTTTGTTGGGCGCCACGCCCACCGAGCAGGTGAGGCCTGTGTCGTCAAAAATCGCTTTTTGCATCAGGCGCGCCAGCACGCGCCCGCCCTCGCGCTGGCCGCCCGGCACGTCGGTGAAATCGATATAGACCTCATCCA
>CAJAFJ010000134.1 GCA_903938955.1 uncultured beta proteobacterium
ACGCGGCGTGGCGGGCCTTTGCGCCATGTCGCGGTATGGCGGGCATCTCAACCACCATCGGCACCAACTTCCTGGCCGAGTGCGATAGCGTTACCGAAGCGGGTGACGTCAATGCAAGCTCTGCGGCAGAAGGAATTCGAGCCATCCTGCGCGGAGACAAAGATGATTTTGAAGCGCGCTACCCGTGCCATTCTTTGCCTGAAAAAAGCTGGTATGCCATGCACGTCTCTCGACTGGCAGGAGTTAACACTGGAGATGGGGCGGTGGTGCTGTCATTCAACAATGCAAGTCAGCTCAAACCGGACCAAGAGGGACAACCGGATGCGAAAGCAGCCGCCATCGCGGAGAAACAACTCTTCATCACAAGCATTGCGGACCACCTGCCTGGCATGGTCGGTTATTGGGACAAGAACTTGCGGTGTCGCTTTGCCAACCATGCTTACCTAGAATGGTTCGGCAAATCGCCCGAGGCCATGCTGGGCATCAGTATTCAGGATTTGATGGGTGAACGATTGTTTGCGCTGAACGAACCGCATATCCGCCAAGCCCTGGCCGGTCAAAAACTGAATTTCGAGCGGACCCTGACCAAGGCGGACGGAAGTACGGGTTACACCTTGGCAAATTACATCCCGGACATCAATGCACAGGGTGCCGTCGACGGCTTTTTTGTTCTTGTCAGTGACGTCACGCCAATGAAGCAAGCTGAATTTGAACTGAAACTGGCAGACAGTGTTTATCAAAACACCCTCGAAGGCATCTTCGTGACCGATGCTGCGGGAACTATTCTGTCGGTGAATCCAGCCTTCAACGTGGTAACCGGTTTCACCGCCGCGGATGCCATCGGCCAAACACCTCGCATTCTCCGTTCGAGTCGACACGACCCTGCCTTTTATGCTGCCCTTTGGCGAGATTTGACCGGCAACGGCCAATGGCAAGGTGAAATCTGGAACCGACGCAAAAGTGGTGAACTATTTCTTGCGCGGCAGATTATTAAACGCATTCCTGGCACAGACGATAAGTCCGTGCGCTACTTATCTGTGTTCAGTGACATCACTGAGCTTTGGCACAAGAACGAAAAAATCAAGCACCTGGCCTTTTACGATGTGTTGACCGAGTTGCCAAACCGCTCGTTGTTGATGGACCGGCTTGAGCACCATATCGCCATGGCCAAGCGCGAACAGCGTGGCATGTCGCTCATGTTTCTTGACCTTGACGGATTCAAGTTCGTCAATGACTCGTTCGGCCACGAGATGGGCGATAACGTGTTGAAGACTGTAGCCGCGAAGCTTCAGGCCCAAGTCCGGGCATCAGACACAGTGGCCCGGCTCGGTGGTGACGAATTTGTCATTCTGCTTGACGAGCCGGCGAACCTGGATGAGGTGACCCATATTGCCAGCCGCATCGTCACTGCCATTAATGAGCCCATGGAATTGGGCGGCAAAACGGTTCAAACCGGTGTTTCCATTGGCATTGCCATGTACCCCATTGATGGGCAGACGCCCTCGGAGTTGATGAACAGAGCCGATACGGCGATGTATGCAGCCAAAGACGCGTGTAAAAACACGTACCGTTTTGTCAAGCATTCAGCGAACAACTCGAAAGATGTCGCCTAAGGGTACTGAAATTGGGGGGCCGCTTTCAGAAAACTAAATTGCATGCCGCGCCTTATCAGGTAACTATTAGCTGCCCACTACGTGTTTTGTAACAGCCAGGCCTGCATTTCGCTATGTGAGTCGCAGTCAGAGAGCTGACGTGAATTAGTCATGGCGTGATGGGTTACCGAACCCTCAATATCGGGCCCTAATCATGGGCATCGATTGCAAGTAATGGTAGGCGACCTGCTCGTCTGCATAGCGATACTCAGCGCCCACCGGACAAGCGTTGCGCGCCAAGCATCGATCCTCGCAAGGAGATGCGGGTTGCTTGCGAAAATCAAGGCAGGCCTGTAATCGCCATGCACCAGTTCTCTCGCTGGCCAATGCTCCGGCTGGGCAGGCTTTGATACAAGGCTTGTCGATGCAGGTATCGCAGGGTGACGGGAGCTCGCGGCGTGGCGTCAACGCCAGGTGGGTATGAGCCCAACGAGCTACTAGGCTGCTCCATCGCGCGTCAAGGGGGCGTACTATAGTAACGACTGAAGCGGCAGCCCTTACTAGTCGTTAAACCCGGACAGACGTCGGCCAAAACGATGCAAACTCGAACGATTAATGACATGGTATGGTTCAAAAAACCAACCTCCATTCGCTCATAACATCATGTCACTGAAACATCTACTCGGCATTGAACTCCCACTTATCCAGGCCCCTATGGCTGGCGTTCAAGGTAGCGCCCTGGCCATTTCGGTTTCAAATGCAGGTGGACTTGGCTCGCTGCCATGTGCCATGCTGGGAATTGAGGCAATACGACAAGCGTTTTGGGAAATTCGCCTCCACACCAAAAAACCATTCAATGCGAACTTTTTTTGCCACACCGCCCCGTTGGCGGACCCGAAGCGCGACCGAGCTTGGCGGGCACTTTTTTGCTAACTATTACGCCGAACTCGGTATTGAAATCGCTGATATGTCCCCGGTTAATGCACGCAACCCATTCAATCGTGAAATGGCAGAGCTTGTATGTGAGTTCAAGCCTGAAGTTGTGAGCTTCCACTTTGGGTTGCCCTCGCCTGAACTGCTTGCCATAGTGAGGAGTTCAGGCGCGAAAATACTTTCATCCGCGACCACGGTCGAGGAAGCCTTATGGCTAGAGGCCAATGGTGTGGACGCGGTTATCGCCCAAGGGTTGGAGGCCGGTGGCCATCGAGGTATTTTCCTCACTGAGGACATCAGTACGCAAATGGGTACTTTTGCACTGACGCCGCAAGTCGTTGAAGCGGTCAAAATTCCCGTTATTGCGGCAGGAGGCATTGCAGATGCCCGAGGCGTCAAAGCAGCATTGGGCCTTGGTGCCTCCGCCGTGCAAGTAGGTACCGCTTATTTACTATGCCCTGAAGCCACGACAAGCAAAGTGCATCGCACCGCTCTGCGAAGTGACGGGGCACAAACCACCGCGCTGACCAACATATTTACGGGCAGACCTGCACGTAGCATCGTGAACCGCATCATGCGAGAGTTGGGACCGATGAACCCCAATGCGCCCAAATTTCCATTGGCCACAACGGTATCGCTGTCATTGTGCCAAAAAGCCGAAAGCATGGGTAGCGGTGATTTCTCTCCGCTATGGGCTGGCCAAAATATTACTGGTTGCAAGGAAATCGGGGCAGAACTATTGACTCAAGAATTGGTTGGACTAATTTAGAATTTTTCCAAGTGCACACGTTAACCCTTCTGTTTAACAGCCGGAGAATTTAATCCCGATTCACGTCAACAACGACTCGGCCGCGTACTTGTCCCTCCAGTAATTCAGCGCCCACTTTGATGACGTCTGACAATCCGATTTCACTTGTTATTGCGTCTAGCTTGGTGATGTCGAGGTCGCTGGCGAGTCTTTGCCAGGCTTCTTGACGCATGCCCAGTGGGGCCATGACACTGTCGATGCCATATAGGGTGACGCCGCGCAGGATAAATGGTGCCACTGTGGAGGGGAAATCCATGCCGCCTGCAAGCCCGCAAGCGGCAACGGCTCCGCGATATTTGGTCGTGGCACAGGCATTGGCGAGTGTGTGACTGCCGACGGTATCAATGACGCCGGCCCAACGCTCTTTGCCAATGGCTTTGCCTGGCGCTGAAAGCTCGGTCCGGTCGATGACCAGATGGGCACCAAGCGTCTTGAGGAACTCGGCTTCATGGAGGCGCCCGGTTGATGCCACCAATGTGTAGCCCAACTTGGCAAGCAAGGCAATGGCGACACTGCCGACACCGCCATTGGCTCCCGTCACGAGAATCTCACCGTCCTGTGGCTTGATGCCATGTTTTTCCAATGCCAGCACGCAAAGCATCGCGGTATAGCCTGCGGTACCAATGGCCATCGCCTGACGTGTCGTGAAACTGTTGGGCAGCGGAACCAACCACTCCCCCTTCACGCGGGCTACTTCCGCCAAGCCGCCACAATGGGTTTCTCCGACACCCCAGCCGTTCAGTATGACTTTGTCTCCCGTCTTCCAGGCGGCGTTGGCACTTTCAATCACGGTACCGGCGAAGTCAATTCCTGGCACCATGGGAAAACGGCGCACGACCGGTGATTTTCCGGTTATTGCCAGTCCATCCTTGTAATTGAGTGTTGACCATTCGACTTGAACCGTGACATCGCCTTCTGGCAGCACGGTCGGGTCGATGGTTTGAAGCGCGGCTTTGTAGCCGGCGTCATCTTTGGTGATGAGAATTCCTTTGAACACGATTATTCCTTTGTGTGCGTATGCGTACGCATATGAAAAATGGAGCTAATTCACCAATTAGACGGCTGCCAATTGGCAGGACGGCAAAGAGTGATTAATTACATGCTGATTCGACCCAACAGGCGATAGCGTACGGCAACCTCTCAACGCAGTGAAGTCAAGATTAGCAGCATCAAGAAGCCCCATGCTGCGAAACGGTCAAGTCATGACTTTGAAAATTCAAGTTTTCTTTGGATAGAGGACCATTTGGGTGCATCGAAACAGGGCCATCGTTTTACCTGTTTCACGGTGCGTGACCACCGCATCCCAAAGCTGAGTCGTTTTACCCAAATGCACTGCAGTCGCAATGCAGTCAATCGTGCCATCGCGCGCCGTACTCAAGAAGTTCGACTTCAGCTCAATGGTGGTGAATCCGGTGGCGCCAGTAGGTAGGTTGGCGATGCAGCCGTAGCCAGCGGAGGTATCGGCAAGCGTGACGACGGTTCCGGCATGCAGAAATCCGTTGGGGGCCATGAGTAATTTTTTGACTTGCAGTTCTGATTTCACCATCTTGGATTCGACATGGGTGATAACAATACCAAGGTGCCCAGGCAGACTGTCTGCGCTGAGTTGATTGAAATGTTGAGGGGTGACCATTGGCATGTTGATTGACTGAGAGTTGAATTCGAGTTCATCGTAGCGCCAATGACTGGCTTGCTGTGACTTGTCGCTGGAGGGTTGGCCTAATTAGGCCGGTCTTCCAGCCGGCTGGGTCGCTAACGGATTACACGCACCATCGACTCCGTTTATTTTGCTAGTAAACGGGCTTGCTTGCTTCGGGACAACCTCAATCCCTGACTGTCGCCATCAGAGCGGCGAATCCAATGAAGGCGCCGCCAGTGACGCGATTAAACGTTCGCAGTACATTGGCTCGCTGCAAATAGACAGACAAGCGTTTGCCACTCACCGCGTAGACGAAATACCAACTGGTTTCAATGATGGCAAATGTTGCCAGGAGTATGGCGAATTGGGGCAGCTGTGCCTGCTCGGGATTAATGAACTGCGGCAAAAAGGCGACGGCAAACAAGATAGCCTTCGGGTTGCTGGCAGCGACCATCATCCCTTGGCGAAACAGCGCGGGGGGCTTCACGGCAGGCACTATCAACTTGGACTCGTCCTCCGGCTCGTCATGGACTGCTGCGCGCCAACTCTTGACGCCGAGGTACGCCAGGTAGGCCGCCCCGGCCAGGCGCAGCGCATCAAACACGGCAGGGAACATTTGCAGCAAGGCCCCCAGCCCAGCGGCCGAAATGCTCATCATGGCCAGTAACGAGGTCATGCAGCCAGCCATGGTCGCCATGGCTGGGTTTAACCCAAAGCGTGCACCATTGCTCAAGACCAACAGCATGTTTGGTCCCGGTGTACCGGACACCACAAACGTCATCAAGACAAAAAGCCACCAAGTTTGCAAAGTCATTTCAATTTTTCAGTTGTAGCGGGGTGGGGATATTCACCATCTATTGTGCGACTGTTATTTTGGTGTTCATGTGAGCACATGAAGTTCACCAAGCGCAAAGAGCCGCATGCCCCTTAAATACAGCGACGGTCCGTGCGCAGGGATTCACATCACCACTTCTGCAGCAACGTTCTTTGGCTGGTCATGACGCGCTGTAACCGAACTGCCGACAGCTGCCAGCATGGTGCAGATAATAGCCAGCCATTGCAGACCACTCAGATGTTCATCGAGCATCAGCAGGCCCAGCAGTGCGGCAACCGCTGGCTCCATGCTGGTCATGATGCCAAAGGCCTCTTGCGGCAGGCGCTTCAAGGCCACCATCTCCAGTGATATCGGCACGGCACTGGAGATGGCAGCCACACCCAGCCCAAACAGCAGGATGCGGGGCTCAAGCAAGTCTGAGCCCGCCTGCCAGACACCAAACGGAACCACGGTGATGGCCGCCACAGTCAGGCCCAACGCCACGGAGTGACCCGCATGCAAATGGCCCACGCGTTTACCAAACACGATGTAGGCGCCCCAGCATACCGCTGCGGCCAGTGCGTACAAAACACCTTCAAGGTCCAAACTTGCCACGTCATGGCCAAGCGGCAATAACAAACCCAGTCCGAGTAGGGCCAGTGTCAGCCAGACAAAGTCAATCGGCCTGCGCGAAGAAATCATGGCCACCGCCAGCGGCCCGGAAAACTCGATGGCGACCGCCACGCCAAACGGGATAGTGCGTAGTGACATGTAAAACAGCAGGTTCATAAAACCCAATGCAACTCCGTAACGCAGGAGGGACAGTGCATCGGCGTGCGAAAGCGGCCATCGCCATGGCCGCCACAATGTCAGTAATAACAGGGCAGAAAAGCCGACCCGCAAAGCGGTGGTACCCAAGGAACCCACTTGTGGGAAAAGTTGTTTCGCGAAGGAGGTGCCAATACCCAGCGCGGTCACTGAGCCTAGTACGGCAAGCAGAGGCAAGGCATTAGTGAATCGGTGCGAGGTCATCCTTTGAGCATACACAGCTATCCCCAAAAACAGCAGTGCTCATCCCGGTCCAAGGCATTGAGGAACTCTCCCAAAGTATTCACCTCGGCCTTGGGCTCATAGCTTTGCCAACGTTGGTCTTGCCGCATCCAGAAGACCCGCCATCGGCCTTTGGTGCGGACGAAGGTCGCTTTGGCAATTGGTGTTTCTTGCTTCACAGCGGGGTCACTGAACTGAGGTCTGATTTCGAAAACCTCAACACTTTGACCATCAACTCGATATCCAACATCGAGTTCATCCCGAATGTGAGCTGGTGGTCTGCGACGCCCCAAAAAGGCCTCGATTTCTTTCTCACACCGTTTCAGTTCAATTTCGCTCAATGCCATCTGTAATTCAAGAGTGCCAAGTAAGGAATCATTCTATTGGTCCAGATTGAATACCTGAGGCGACAGCAGAGCCATGAACAAGGCGGGCCGTCATGACTGGTGGCAAAAATTTACTGCCCGGCATGGAGATTGGCAAAAAGTTACCCCCGCCGACTGTGCCCTACCCTGTGGATAACGTCCAGAACAACTCGTCAAAGTGGCGTGTGCGTTGACTCTCCAGCGGGTGCTTACTAAATAAATAGGCATGTGGGCTTGGGAGTGATACTCACATCACTCGGTGTGCGCTCGATATCGTAAAGGTCAAATCGCTGAACTGGACTCGCTGCGCCGTTGTACGCAGCCTTCCAAAATCAATGAAGTCTTAACCATCCCAGTGGCGTGGCGCTGGTTATTGCAAACATCATGACTGATGGCCAGGTTTTCCAGGTGGCTGTTGCCACCTTCGCTCAAGGGTTTGATGTGCTCCAGGGTCGCTGCGTCGGGTAACACATGCTTACCGCAGACCCAACACGGCACGACGCCGTGCAGTTGACGAGCCACTGTTTTATAAATTTTGTCACGCGTGTGGGAGAGTTTGCTCATGGCAAGCAATGTACCTCCCTGCAACGGCCTCGCAAGTTGAATCCAATGCAACCCAACAAACTGCTGTTATCAAAATGGACTGCTGTAGAGCCCCGCGCCAAGGAAAAACACTTTCTAGTGGCGAAACTGGTCGACCCGGAGCTGGACGGCGGCAAGGTTTAGTGGATTGACCTGGGGGCGGTGCTTCCAAGTCGATACGTCGGATGGACCGGCGCGAGTTGCGCGATGCAAACCAGTGGCGACTCGGCTGGGTTTGAGAACGATTGCGGTCTGATTGACAGACGGAAATCAGAAACAAAAAAGCGCTCCAGTCCATGACGAGAGCGCTTCAATTTATTTTTGGTTGCGCGAGTAGGATTTGAACCTACGACCTTTGGGTTATGAGCCCAACGAGCTACCAGGCTGCTCCATCGCGCGTCAAGGGGGATGGACTATAGCATCGAGTGAGTCGGCATGCCGTCTTGACTGGCAGGCAGAAAAGGCTATTTTTCGTACTCAACACACGGCTTGCAGAATTCAGTGAAAATAGGACTCTGTTAAGTTGAAAGCTGCACCGTGCAGCCTCTTTTATTTGACATGGCCTATCGCAGGCGCTCGTGACTCAGCTCACGTTCGCATGACTGAACTAAGCTTGAGTTCACCGCCCAATGTGCAGAGAAACCAGAAATACCCAAAATTTACTCGCGTGAACTGGGTCTAAATGGCTTGTCTTTGCGAACTGACACATTGCGGTAATGACTGCTCGATATGCTCATAAATTAGCACTTATAACTATAAACTCAAGGAGACGTCACATGTCTGCAATCGCTTATCGCGTCGAAAGTTCTCACCCATTAATGGGTCCGTTGCTGCCCGTTCCAGGCGCCAAATTTCTTCATTCGCTGAACCGTTCGCTCGCCATTGTGCTGGCATCGAAAAGCATGACCTACCCCTCGGGCCATGAAATACGTGTAGTTCATGTACCAACCGGTGAAATCATTTTTCGCAAAGATGATGCCAACTTGGCGTCATGCAGCGACGAGTTTTAAATCTACGAATCAAGCGCGGTTTAATCACGTCGCCCTGCAAAATTCAGATGTAACGTGTCGTCAATCGACGAACATTTGAATTTCGTCCGCTTTCAGGTTAACTGGCGCTCATTAGCACGCAAAGTTCTCGACAAACTGGGGCGCAGCGCTTTGGGAAAGAGCTACCGATGTACCGGTGGCAGAAAGCACGACACCGTTGGAAAACTGCAAGCTCAGGGTGACATTGCCAGCGCTCTGAAAAGGTAGCGGCACAAGCATTATTGAAGTTTCATCGACTTTCAACCCGCCCTCGGACAGATTACCAACGCACTCATCAAGTGAACCAGTCCATACCGCTTGATGAAGTTG
>CAJAFJ010000135.1 GCA_903938955.1 uncultured beta proteobacterium
CTGCGCCTCTTCTTCGCTGAAAGCGTTACCCGCCGTAGGGTAGCGCACCTGACCCAAGCCGCAGTTGCCGGGGAGCGATCGCATATTACGCGTGCGAAACACGTCGCGCACCATGCCCTTGGCCTTGTGCATGAAGAACTTGCGCTCCTGCTGGGTCACAATCCCCGCCGCATCCTGACCGCGGTGCTGCAACAGCAGCAAGGTGTCATATATCAACTGGTTGACCGGTGCGTTGCTGACAACGCCGACTATTCCACACATGTTTTATTACTCAGGTAGTAGGTAAATATTTTCCGAACTCTTGCGGCAGCACTGGCTTGAAAATGCCCAAAGTTGCTGTCGCCCAACGAACTCCGATGGACTCCTGCCACGCGGGCGAGGACTTCCAGGGTGTCATGCCCACCACGACTGTGGCGGCCAGAATCAATAGAACACCGCGCAGCACGCCAAACAGCGCACCCAGCAAGCGGTTGATGAAGCCCAGCCCCACGGCGGACAGCAATTTGGAGAGTACAAAGCCGATCAGCGCACTGGCAAACAGCGTGGCCACAAACACCAACACAAAACCAGCGGCATAGCGCACCGGTTCGGCGGCGCCGTCCATCGGCAGTCTGGCTGCTACATCCGGGGCGAACCACTGCGCCAGCACAAACGCAGCCAGCCAACCGGCCAGCGACAACACTTCCACCACCAGACCACGCCAGGCCCCCACCAACAACGAGACCAGCAAGACTGCCAGGCACATCCAGTCCAGCGGCGCTAAGACGGCTGGCACGGACTACAGACCCAGAATGGCTGCAGGTAGGCCAACTTTTTTGATCTTTTCGGCGGCCTTTTCGGCATCGCTGCGTTTTTCGAAGGGGCCGACACGGACGCGGAACTTTTTGCCATCGGGGGTCTCGGCGATTTGCGCGTAAGTTTTGAGTCCGGCCTTTTCGACCTTGAGGCGTGCCTCGTGGGCCCGGGCGGAATCGGTAAAGGCGCCAAACTGAACAATAAACCGCCCGCTGTCAGCCGGCTTGTCCACTTTCTTGTCAGCCGCGCTGGGATCCGCCTTGGCGTCCGGTTTGGCATCCTGCTTGGCCGCGGCTTTGTCATCGGTCTTGGCAGGTGCCGGACTGGCGACGGGCTTCGAACTGGAAATAACCACTTCCTCCTTCTGGGCATCCTTGGCTTGCGGGGCATTGCCAGCCGTGGCGCGCGAAGCAGCGGCCTCCGGCACGGCAGCCACGGGGTTGCCTACGGGTTGGGCCGTACCATCCACGCGCTTGCTCTCGGCCAATGGGTTGCTGCTGACCAAAGGCTTGACCTTGGCCTTGTCCGGAATATCAATCGGAATATCCACCGCAATCGGGCGCGGCTGGTTGTCAAACAGCAGCGGGAAGCCGATGACACCGGCCAGCACCAGAATCGCCGCACCGACCAGCCGGTAGCGCGCCCGCCTGCGCAAGGCGTCCACGCTTTCAGGGACCGGCGCCGGTGCAGCGGTTTCGCCTGCGGCTTTGCGAAGTTTGAAAAATGCCATGGATGCGCGGAAAGCGGTCTGTTGGGTTTAAGGGCTGAGGTGGGCAGCATGCAGACGGGGTATGCCCTCTTGCAATATGCCTCCCACGGTGTAGAAGGACCCGAAGACGACGATTCTATC
>CAJAFJ010000136.1 GCA_903938955.1 uncultured beta proteobacterium
ATCCACAGCAACAACAAAAAATACAAGTCGCCGTGCAGGCCTTGCAACAAGCTGAACAACGCAGTTTGTTGGCTGAAAAAGTGGCCAAAGAAGTCCGCCTCAAGTACGCGGCGGTCCCTGTCGATACGGGTGTGGTGGCATTTTTATGCGGGCCTTGGGCGCAGGTGGTGGCGCATGCCCAATTGGCAGACCTTTCTGGTGCTGCTGATCCGGGGCAATACCGTGAATTGATGACGCCCTTGATATGGAGTGCGCAGCCTGAGCTGACGCGCGCCAACGTGGCCAAACTCACCCGTCTGGTGCCCAAGTTGCTGGCCAAGTTGCGCGAGGGGCTTCGCCTGATTGACTACCAATCCGTGCGGACCAGTCAGTTTTTTGAGTTGCTGATGAACCTGCAACAGCAGGCTTTCAAGCCACCGTCTGCGTGGCACCCGGCCCCTGAGGCCGCTGGCTTGCACCCTGATTTGTTGTTGGCCGATGACCCCTGGGTGGCTCCGGAAGAGGCCAAAGTGTCAGGCTTCATGGCGCTGCTGGACGAGGTGACACCGGTGGGCCCGGATGGGCTTGCGGCGGTGATCGACCTGCCGGTTGTGTTGACGGCCGAGGTCAATTTGCCCCCGGGTTCGTGGGTCGAAATGCGGCTCAAAGACGCATGGGTTCGGACCCAGCTGTCGTGGGCCAGTCCGCACGGCACGCTGTTTTTGTTCACCAGTTCTTACGGTACGACGCAGTCCATCACCAAGCGCTCGCTTGACAAGCTGATTGCGAACGGCAGCATACGGTGGGTGGCTGCGCAACCCGTGGTGCAGGAGGCGCTGGATGCCGTGGTGAAGACCGCCATGCGCAATAGCCTGGACAGCAAGCTCTGAGAGAGCTGGCCGGTAGGGCGTGCGGCTGAAAAGGCGCACACCGCACCGGCCATGAGGGTCAGTGCTGCAGGATTTTGTTGAGAAAGTCCTTGGTGCGCGGTTTGCGGTCTTCGGGCTTGCCAAAAAACTCATCCTTCGAGCAGTCTTCCAGAATGTGGCCGCCCACGTCAATAAAGATCACCCGGTTGGCGACCTTGCGCGCAAAGCCCATCTCGTGCGTGACCACCATCATGGTCATACCTTCGCTGGCCAGTTTCACCATCACGTCCAGCACCTCGCCGACCATTTCGGGGTCGAGCGCGGAGGTGGGCTCGTCAAATAGCATCACGATCGGGTCCATGGACAGGGCACGGGCAATCGCCACGCGCTGCTGCTGACCACCGGAGAGTTGGCCAGGGAACTTGTCCTTGTGCGCCATCAACCCAACGCGGTCGAGCATTTTGAGGCCGCGAACCTTGGCTTCGTCCGCGCTACGACCCAGCACCTTGATTTGGGCAATCGTCAAATTTTCGGTCACCGACAGATGCGGAAACAGCTCAAAGTGCTGGAACACCATGCCGACGTGCGAACGCAGTTTGGGCAGGTCGGTGGTCGGATCATGCAAGGGCGTGCCATTGACAAAGATGGTGCCTTTCTGGATCGGCTCCAGCGCGTTGATGGTCTTGATCAAGGTGGATTTGCCAGAGCCCGACGGGCCGCACACCACCACAACATCGCCCTTGTTGACCTTGACCGAGCAGTCGCTCAGTACCTGCACCGGGCCATACCACTTGGACACATTTTTCATTTCAATCATATTATTCTCCGATGCTTAGCGAATGATGGCGATCTTGGCCTGCAGGCGCTTGACGAGCCAGGACAGGGCGAAACAGATCACAAAATAGACCGCGGCGGCCAGTAAATAGGCTTCTTCAGGCCGGCCGTAAATCTTGCCCGCGGTGCTAAAGCCCTTGAGCATGTCGTAGGCGCCAATGGCGTAGACCAGCGAGGTGTCCTGAAACAGGATGATGGTTTGCGTGAGCAACACCGGCAGCATGTTTCTGAACGCCTGCGGGAGCACCACATAGCGCATGTTCTGGCTGTAGGTCATGCCAATGGCTTGGCCGGCATACACCTGACCCCGCGGGATGGACTGGATGCCCGCCCGCATGATCTCGCTGAAGTACGCCGCCTCAAAGGCCACAAAGGTGATAGTGGCTGAAAGTTCGGCCCCCATTGGCCTGCCGATAAGGAGCGGCACCAGCAAGAAAAACCACAAAATCACCATCACCAGCGGAATCGAGCGCATGCCGTTGACGTAAAAAGTGGCAGGCAGCATCAGCGCCTTGTTGCCGGACAGGCGCATGAGCGCCAGCAAGGTGCCAAAAAAGATGCCGCCCACCGTGGCCACCAGGGTGATCTGCACGCTGAACATCAAGCCGCTCATGACAAACTTGCTGAAGATGTCCCAGGTAAAAAAGCTCAGGTCAAGTCCCAACATATCAGTGCCCCCCACCTGTGCCACCGGCGACGATGAAGCCGGGGATTTGTGCTTTTTTCTCGATCACGGCAAACACCCGGTTCACCGCAAAGGCCGACAGCGCGTACAAGGCAGTGACGGCCAGATAGACCTCCACGCCGCGCGAGGTTTCTTCTTGCGCCTGCATGGCGAACATGGTGAGTTCGGCAATCGATACCGCAAATGCAACCGATGAATTTTTGAGTAAGTTCATCGATTCACTGGTCAGCGGCGGCAGAATGACGCGAAACGCCATCGGCAAAATCACGTAGCGGTACGTTTGCACCGTGGTGAAACCCAGTGCCATGCCGGCATAGCGCTGGCCCTTGGGCAAGGCCTGAATGCCTGCGCGCACCTGTTCGGCAATGCGGGCCGAGGTGAAAAAGCCCAGGGCAAACACCACCAAAACAAAGCCCGGCACTTGCTGAAAAGCCGGAATCATCTTGGGCACCACAAAGTACCAGAGGAAAACCTGCACCAAGAGCGGAATGTTGCGAAACAGCTCCACCCACACATTGGCTAGTCGCACCAACCACGGGCTGTTCGGCAAAGTGCGTAAAGTGCCCATCAAGGCGCCAATCGACACCGCCACCACCCAGGAGCAACCGGCGACCGCCAGGGTCCAACCCCAGGCATCGACCATCCACTCTAGGTACGTGCGGCCACTGCCGTCGTCATTTAAAAAAACTTGCCCGTCCCACGTCATAGCAACTCCATCCATAAAAAAACCCCGCCGCAGCCAGAGCCTGGCGGGGGTGGGTGCAAGTCAGATCG
>CAJAFJ010000137.1 GCA_903938955.1 uncultured beta proteobacterium
GATTTCCCGATGTTCGAGCATGACGAAGATTCTGACCGCTGGGTGGCGGTGCATCACCCCTTCACTGCGCCCAAAGACGGCCATGAAGACTTGATGGTCACTGACCCGGCCAAGTGCATCTCCAAGGGCTACGACATGGTGCTCAATGGTTGGGAAATGGGCGGTGGTTCGGTCCGTATCCACCGCGCCGATGTGCAGCAAAAAGTGTTTGATGCGCTCAAAATCACGCCGGAAGAAGCGCAAGACAAATTTGGCTTCCTGCTCGACGCCTTGCAATACGGCGCGCCACCACACGGCGGCTTGGCCTTTGGCCTGGACCGCATCGTCACTCTGATGACTGGTGCCGAGTCGATTCGTGATGTGATTGCCTTCCCCAAAACCCAGCGCGCCCAATGTCTGTTGACCAAAGCGCCTTCTATGGTGGAAGAGAAACAATTGCGCGAATTGCACATCCGTCTGCGCCCGACCGAACTGGCCAAGCCCGTTTGACCCAGACCTGAGCCTGGGCTTCAGGCAGAATGAAAGGGCGCTGATCTGGCGCCCTTTTTTTTGGCGTGAACCCATGTTTAAGATTCCCCAATCCGTCTTGGTGGTGATTTACACCCCCGCACTGGAGGTGCTGCTGATCCGGCGTGCCGATGCCACGGATTTCTGGCAATCGGTCACCGGCAGCAAAGATACGCTGGAAGAAACCTTTACTGAGACGGCGGTGCGCGAAGTCATGGAAGAAACTGGCATGGATTGCCGCCCGGGGGCGCCGCTGGCCGGGGGGCTGTCTGACTGGCAGCTTGAAAATGTGTATGACATCTACCCGCGCTGGCAACACCGTTATGCGCCGGGTGTGACGCGCAATACCGAGCACTTGTTTGGTCTGCAGGTCCCTGCGGGCACCGAGGTGGTGTTGAGTCCGCGAGAACATACCTCGTACCAATGGCTGCCCTACCGAGAAGCTGCCGAGGCGTGTTTTTCACCCTCCAATGCCGAGGCCTGTTTGTTGTTGCCGCGCCTGGCCGCCGGGAGGATGTGCGCATGAAGACCGTCCGCGTGGCGACCTACAACATTCATAAAGGCGTGCAGGGCATTGGCCCGCAACGCCGACTGGAAATCCACAACCTGGGGCATGCCGTTGAGCAGTTGGATGCCGACATCGTCTGCCTGCAGGAGGTTCGCAAGATGAACCGGGGCGAGGCGGCGCATTTTGCCCATTGGCCGCAGCAGCCACAAGCTGATTTTTTGGCGCCTGAAGGTTACGAGGCGGTCTATCGCACCAATGCCGTCACCCGACATGGCGAGCACGGCAACGCTATTTTGTCGCGCTGGCCGGTGGTGACGCATCAGCATGAGGATATTTCTGACCATCGGTTTGAGCAGCGTGGCCTGCTGCACGTCGAAGCGATGGTGTATGGGCAGTTGGTGCATGTGGTGGTGGTGCACTTGGGGCTGATTCGCGCCAGTCGCACACGTCAGGTGGCGCAGTTGCAGCGTTTTATTGAGCGCGAAATACCTATCCATCAGCCGCTGCTGGTGGCCGGTGATTTTAATGACTGGGGTGACCTGGTTGAGCGTGCGCTGGCGAGGGCGCAATTAACCTCGTTCAAAGGGGCGCGACAAGCCACTTTTCCGTCCCGTTTGCCTCTGGTGCAGCTGGATTATGTGTACGCCAGAGGCTTGACGCCGCTGGGGGTGCATGTGCCCCGGGGACGCATCTGGTGGCGCATGTCAGATCATTTGCCGCTGATCGCGGAGTTCAGTTTGTCGCCTGCACTTTAAAGCCGCCATGCAGTCACTTCGATCGGGCCATCAGATGCAGTTGCTGCAAGGCGCGCAAGCGTTCTTTCCGGCCTTGATGGAGGCCATTGACAGCAGTCTGCATGAAGTTCGGCTGGAAACCTACATCTTTGACACCGCCGCTTCAGGGCAGCAGGTGGCGCAAGCCTTGGAGCGGGCTGCCCGGCGCGGCGTGGCCGTGTACCTGGTGATGGACGGTGTCGGCACCCCCGCCCTGAACGATGAATGGGCGGCCCGCTTTAACGCGGCCGGTGTTCATTGGCATATTTTTTCGCCTTTGGGGCGCATCGGGCTGCTGATTCCCAGCCGCTGGCGGCGCTTGCACCGCAAGCTGTGCGTGGTGGATGGTCGGGTCGCCTTTTGCGGCGGCGCCAATGTGCTCGATGATTTTTACGATCCCAACCACGGCACGTTGGACGCCGCCCGGTTTGACTTTACGGTGCGCGTGACCGGGCCCTTGGTGCAGTCCGTGCATGAGGTGCTCACGCAATTTTGGTGGCGTTTGCAGGCAACCACCACAGCGCGCCAAAGTGACTTCAAGGGTGCCTGGCAGGCGGTGCAGGAAGCGGTGGTGTTGGCGATGAAGGCGAACGTTGAATCCGACCCTTCGGCGGACGGGGAGCCATCCTTCCAGACGGATCACCTCACCAGCGCGGGCCTGGTGCTGCGCGACAACCTGCGGAATCGTTCGCGTATTGAACGCGCTTACCGCCAGGCCATTGGTGCGGCACGGCAGGAAATCATCATTGCCAACGCCTATTTTTTGCCAGGGCGTAAATTGCGCAAAGGGCTGATTCATGCTGCCCAGCGGGGGGTGCGGGTGCGCTTGCTGCTGCAGGGGCGCTATGAGTATTTCATGCAATACCACGCGAGCCGGCCGGTGTATGGCGCTTTGCTGGCGGCGGGCGTTGAAATACACGAATACTCCGTCAGTTTTCTTCACGCTAAAGTGGCGGTGATTGACGGCCATTGGGCTACGGTGGGTTCATCCAATCTGGACCCTTTGAGTTTGCTGCTGGCGCGTGAGGCCAACGTGGTGGTGGATGATTTTGATTTTGCACAGGATTTGCGCAACAGGCTGGTGAGCGCCATGGCGCAGGGCGGCATGCGGGTGGATCCGGCGGCGTTTGCCGACCGCTCATGGCGTCAGCGCTTTCTGGAGCGTCTGGCATTTGGAATAATGCGCGTTTTGATCTTCC
>CAJAFJ010000138.1 GCA_903938955.1 uncultured beta proteobacterium
GGTGGTCTTTGGCGTGGGTCTTGAAGTGAGGTGTGAGTTCGTTGATGCGTGCGGTCAACAGTGCCACTTGCACTTCAGGGCTACCTGTGTCACCGGCTTGGCGTGCGTTGTCTTTAACGACAGCGGCTTTGATGCTGGATGCGATCATTTTAATTTCCTGTTCAATGTAAAACTTGCGTCAGGCGCTGGAACTGCCCCTGACGTGTGCTTGTGCGAAGTGCAAAGCCATTCAATTATAGCCATTCCCGATGATGCGCCCACCACCAACACGTGCTGAAACGGGTGAGCGCAGGCTGCTCAAGCCTTCGATCAGGGCAATTCTGATGTGGTCCGCCGTGGCGGCAGGCGCCAACCGGACCAAAACAAAGGTCGGCTCGAATAGGGCCAAGACCACTAATTTCAAGACTGAAATGAGGGAAATAAACATCTGGAAATCACTCTTGAATACGGCTGCATCACTCACAGATTCGATGCATGCGGAAGTTCATGTCGAACGCCGCGCTGTGTATAGAAGGACTCAAATCATGTTTTTTGCGACCACCAATCCCGCCCAGCTTCGCCGCCAAGCCTTTTCTCCAGTGAACCGTTCGCTGGAAAGATTCCTCACCGAGGCACAATTGAGCAGCCGTCAAGCGCCCTGTGCGGTGACGCAAGACGACACCTCTTTCACACTCACGTTTGACGTGCCCGGCATTGCCAAAGAGCAGCTGAGCATCGGCATTGAAGGCAACGTGGTGCGAATTGAAAGTCTGGAAGGCGCATCACGCCAGTACCGCCACGCTTATGAATTACCGCAGGAGATTGACCCGACCCACAGCGAAGCCCGATTGGAGAACGGCGTGCTGACCCTCAAGCTGGGCAAACAGGCGCCGGTGAGTCGCGTCACCAAATTAACGGTCAATTAACCGGCGCCACACCAACGAGTCGAGTTAATAGCATGGACTCGGCTCGTTGAAGCCACTTGGTTTACTCGTCCACCCCGCATAAGCCGCTCAGCGGCAAGCGGGAAGCCTCCGAAGGCCAGATTAAGAGGCGCCAGCCTGCAGCAAATCCAGCGGCCAGCGCGGTTTCACGTCAAAAGCGTAAACCTTGCTGGCCGTTTGCTGCCCGGACTGCAAGCGCATGGCGGCCGCCATGGCGATCATGGCACCGTTATCGGTACACAAATGCAGCTCGGGGTAATGCACCCGCACTTGACGTTTGGCGCATTCAGCATTGAGTTGGGCGCGCAATTGACGGTTAGCACCAACACCACCCGCTACAACCAGCCGATTGAGGCCGGTCTGACGCAACGCGGTTAGTGATTTTTTCACCAACACCTCGACAATCGATGCCTGGGTAGAGGCCGCCAGATCGGCCAGCACATTCACCGGCAAGGCTTCAACCGCGCAATCTTGCGCGGCCGCAAGCTTTTTGGCCTGCACCAGCACCGCGGTTTTTAATCCCGAGAACGAAAAATCCAGATTGCCGCTGTTGAGCAAAGGGCGCGGCAGCTTGAACGCACCCGGGTCGCCCAGCTCCGCCAGTTTTGAGAGTGCCGGCCCGCCCGGGTAACCCAGACCGAGCAACTTGGCCGACTTATCAAAGGCCTCGCCGGCGGCATCATCAATCGTCTCGCCCAGCAGCGCGTAGCGCCCTACCCCGTCCACCCGCATTAACTGCGTGTGTCCGCCCGACACCAGCAAGGCGACAAAAGGAAACTCCGGCGGATCGGCACTTAAAAACGGCGACAGCAAATGGCCCTCCAAATGGTGCATGCCCAGCACCGGTTTGCCCAAGGCCGCGCCCAAAGCACAGGCAACGCCAGCCCCTACCAGCAAAGCACCCGCCAGACCCGGACCACGGGTAAAGGCCACCACATCAATATCGGCCAGGGCTTTGCCGGAGGCCGCCAACACCTGCTCGGTCAAGGGCAGCACGCGGCGAATATGGTCACGACTTGCCAGCTCGGGCACCACGCCGCCATAGGCCTGGTGCATCTCAATTTGGCTGTACAGCGCGTCAGCCAGTAGCACCGGCAAGGCGCTGCCCTGCACCTCGACCAGCGCCACACCTGTTTCATCACATGAGGACTCAATCCCCAACACCAGCAAGTTTTTCGTCATAGCGCTGGAGTTTAGGGGAAGGCAGGCACTTATCAAACACATCCCAGTAAGAAAATGGCTTGATTCTTGCATGCAACACCTGCATGAATGAAGCCCTCAGAATTGTTGTCGTTGCGCCTGATCTGGCTGTTGAAGACCAAAGCGATCACCATGCGATCAGCCAGGCCGAGCGCTCGCGCAGCCTGCGCATTGGACTGCTGGAAAATGGCTTTAACCTGGTCGCCAGCCTGCCAGCCGACGTCTTTCTGACCGAACGGCTGGCCCAGTTGCAGCCCGACCTGATCATCCTGGATGCTGAGAGCGAAGCGCGCGATGCACTGGAGCATGTGGTGCTGGCCACACGCGATGCGCGCCGCCCGATCGTCATGTTCACCAACGACAGCGACACCAGCCATGTGAAAGACGCGGTGGCCGCCGGGGTGTCGGCCTACATCGTGGCGGGTTTATCGGCCGAGCGCATCCGCCCCATTCTGGACGTGGCGCTGGCCCGTTTTGAGCACGAACAAGCGCTGCGCCAGGAACTGGCCGACACCAAAACCGAACTGGGCGAACTCAGCACCGAGTTAAAAGACCGCAAGGTGATTGAGCGCGCCAAGGGCTTGTTGATGCAGCGCCAGGGCTTGAGCGAACCGGCCGCGTTTGCCAAACTGCGTAAAGCAGCGATGGACAAGGGCCTGAAACTGGCCGATGTGGCGCAGCGCATGCTGGACATGGCGGACTTGCTGGGCTGACCCCGTCTGTGCTAATTAATTCAAGCCGGATTGGCCGCCTGAACACGGGCGGGCATGGGCATCAAGCCCAAACCGACCAAATAGGTCGCCACTGCCATATCAGCCACCACCACCAACTCAAAAGATGCTGGGGCCAGCAACCAGGTGTGAATCAGACCAATCACCAGCGCGTGCAAACCCTGCGCCACCGCTGTGGCAGGCCTCGGCAAAGGCGTCTGTCGGCGCGCGGCGGCCTCCTCCAGGCTGCGCTGCATCTGGCTGACACTTTCCACATAGCACTGCAAATGACGCGCCTTGACGGCCAGCAGTTCATCCACGTACTCCACCTTGAGCGTGGCCACTTCAAACACCCGCCGGGTGCGCTCGTCGGTCGCGATTTTGCGCATGGCATCCTGAATGGCGCTTTGCAACTCGGCCAGCGGGTCTTGCCAGGCATCGTGCCCGATTTGTTGCAGCGAGTCTTCAATCGGCAGTGTGGTGCGGTCCATCATGGCGTTGAACAGATCCGCCTTGTTCTTGAAATGCCAGTAAATGGCACCCCGGCTCACGCCTGCTGCCGCGGCAATGTCATTGAGGGAGGTGCGGGAAACCCCTTTCTCAGAAAACACCAACTCAGCCGCATCCAGCAACCGGTCGCGGGTTGCTAGCGCTTCTTCTTTGGTGCAACGAGCCATGCTGAGCGTCTTTCTGTAAAGTTATAAATAGTTGAAGGGGATTTTATTCATACATTCATGACTGTATGTATAATTTTTACAAATACTTTCTTCCAGCTACCCTGTAGCTTCTCGTTTTCGACCCTTTTTCCTGGGAAACAACCATGTCTCTACCGTGCGCCCACCTTTCTAACGCAGCCTCCCTGCCCCAACGTTCATCACTCACCGGCCGACTGGCCTTGAGTTCACTGACTTTGGCGGCCATGCTCGCGGGCTGCGGCCCCAGCACAGCGCCACCGGCTGGCCCACCGGGCGGCATGCCGCCTGCCGAGGTGGGTGTGGTCACGGTCACGCCGGGTGATGTGGGGCTGGTCACAGAACTGCCAGGTCGGCTTGAAGCCTCGCGCGTCGCGCAAGTGCGGGCACGCGCTGCCGGCATTTTGCAAAAACGCCTATTTACAGAAGGCAGCGAAGTCCGCGCCGGTCAAGCCCTGTTTGAAATCGACGCAGCCCCTTACAAAGCCGCTTTTGACAGCGCACAAGCCAATCTGGCCAAGGCCGAAGCCAACCTGATGCAAGCCAGCGCTCAAGCCAACCGCTACAAACCCCTGGCCGAAGCCAAAGCCATCAGCCAGCAGGAATTTATCAGCGCGCAAGCGGCCAGCAAACAAGCCGAGGCCGATGTCGCCGTCGGCAAAGCGGCGGTACAGACCGCCCGCATCAACCTGAACTACGCCACTGTGACCGCCCCGATCTCCGGCCGTATTGGCCGCTCACTGGTGACCGAAGGCGCACTGGTGGGTCAAGGTGAAGCGACGCAACTGGCCGTCATTCAACAAATCAACCCGATGTACGTGAACTTCACGCAATCCGCGGCTGAAGTACTCAAGCTCAAGGCCGGCCTGACCCAGGGGCAATTCAAACAAGCCGGCAAAGGGGCCGCCAGCGTCACGGTGATGATGGAAGACGGAAGCACTTATGCCCACGCCGGTCGCCTGCTGTTCACCGACCTGACGGTGGACGCCACCAGCGGTCAAGTCACACTGCGCGCTGAGGTGCCCAACCCCGAAAACCAACTCTTGCCCGGCCTGTACGTGCGCGTCAAGCTGGAACAGGCCAAAGTCAACGGCGCCATTCTGCTGCCGCAACAAGCCGTCACGCGCTCTGTGCAAGGCGACACCGTCATGGTCGTCGGGGCCGATAACCATCTGACCCCACGCCCGATCAAACTGGGGTCCGCCCAGGACAACAAATGGGTCGTCCTGTCAGGCCTCAAAGCGGGCGAACA
>CAJAFJ010000139.1 GCA_903938955.1 uncultured beta proteobacterium
AAAACCTTGTGCCACGTCCTGCGTGCGCGCTTCGGCCCGCACCAGCGCCTGAAAACTGAAGGGCGGCATGGCCGCCTGTTCGCGTTCCGTGAGTTGCCCGGCGGCAAAGGCCGGGTAGTCGTGGCGCTTCAGGGCCTCAAACAGCGGGTGCGCCGGGTGAAAGGTTTGCACCCACATCTCGCTGCGGCCGCTGATGTCGGCATCGCGCCCGGCGCGCCCGGCGGCCTGCATCAGCAGGCTGAACAGCCGCTCCGGCGCCCGGAAGTCGCTGGAAAACAGCGCGTTGTCTGGCGCCACCGCCGCCACCAGCGTGATGCGGCGAAAGTCGTGGCCCTTGGCAATCATTTGCGTGCCGACCAGCACATCGATTTCGCCCGAGTGCACGCGCGCCAGTTGCGATTCCAGCTCGCCCTTGAGCTTGGTTGAGTCGGCATCGATGCGGGCAATGCGCACCGGTTCACCGTCGGGCCAGTCCTCGGACACCGAGTTGGGGCGCCGCACATGGGCCAGCAATTCCGCCAGGTGTTCTTCAAGGCGCTCGGTGCCACGCCCCATCGGTGCAATGTCCGGATTGCCGCAGGCCGGGCAGGCGCGCGGCACGCGTTCGGCAAAGCCGCAGTGGTGGCAGCGCAGCGAGCGGTCAATTTTGTGAAACACGCGGAAGGCGCTGCAATGCGGGCATTCGCTTTTCCAGTCGCAATCGGCGCAGTGCAGCACGGGTGAGTAGCCGCGCCGGTTCAAAAACACCATGCATTGTTCGCCGCGGGCAATGCGTTCTTCTATCGCTTTGAGCAGTGGCGGCGCGAACACGCATTTTTTCGGCTGGTGGTTCATGTCGACCCGGCGCACCAGCGGCAGGGCGGCGTTGTCGCCAACCCGGCTCGGCATTTCCAGACGCACATAACGCCCGCCCTCGGCGGCTGGGCGGCTGTGGTGCCAACTCTCCAGCGATGGCGTGGCGGAGCCGAGCAGCACCTTGGCGCCTTCGAGTTTGCCGCGGTAAACGGCCAGATCGCGCGCCGAGTAGCGGGCGCCTTCTTGCTGCTTGTAGCTGGGGTCGTGTTCTTCGTCGACGATGATCAGCTTGAGATTCGGCAGCGAGGCAAACACTGCCATGCGCGTACCCAGCACAATGCGCGCCGCGCCACTGTGGGCGGCCAGCCAGCTTTTCAGGCGCTGGGCGGGCGTCATGCCGCTGTGCATCGAGACCACGGCGTTTTCGCCATAGAGCGGGCCGAAACGCGCCATGACGCGTGCTTCCAGTTGCGGCGTCAGGTTGATCTCGGGCACCATCACCATCGCCTGTGCGCTGGGGTCGCGGGCCAGCAGTTGCTGCACGCTGTGCAGGTAGACCTCGGTCTTGCCGCTGCCGGTGGCGCCGAACAGCAAAAATGGTCCGGCTTCGGTGTCAAAGCGAGCCAGCACCTCGGTCTGCTCGACGGTGAGGGTGACTGAGGCCACCGCGCTGGTCGCGTCAGACACGGCAGCCTCGGCGGCTTTGGCGTGCTTTTTGAGCTTGCGCGCCAGTTGCAGTGTGTTGAGGTCGCGCAACTGCGGCGGCAATGCCGCCAGCGCTACCTCGCCCAGCGAGCGCTGGTAATAGTGGGCGGCAAAGCTGACCAGCTGACGCCAGGCGGGGCTGAGCGGGGCAATGCCGTCGAGCGTGGCGGTGACCGGTTTGAGCTTTTCCGGCTTGATCGCGACGTCGCCCGGCTGGGTTGGGGCATCCCACACCACGCCCAGCAGGTCGCGCTGGCCCAGCGGTACGCGCACCAAGGAACCGGCTGTAAGTGCCTGCTCACTCAAATAAGTCAGCGGCCCACTGATCAGGCTGTGGACCGGGGTGTGCACCAAAACCGGGATTTGGCAACTCATGCAAAAAACCGGGTTGGCGGGGGTATTTGATGTGAAATTGCGAAAATCGCTTTAAGTGCTTGATTCATAAACGATTTGCCATGTATCCCGATTTTCTGTGGATAACTTTGTTGATAGATTGCATTTGCAGTCTTCAAACCCTTGCCAATCAAGGGTTTCACTGGATTGCCCACAAAAACAGCAATTTTAAAAATCGTTATAAATCAAGGACTTGCGATTGCTATTGGTTTAATAGCGCATTCCGGCGGGGCGGGGTGGGGATGTGCCGTACATCAAGGTTTTTGTGCATAAGTCCCACCCCAGGTTTTAATAAGTGCCAAAAAGATGCTAGGCATTCTGGCGCTTTATTAATTATTGGCGCATCTTGCGCGAATGCTCATGCACGGCTTTCACCAGCGCCGCCACGTTGTCAGGCGGGGTGTGTTGGCTGATGCCGTGGCCCAGGTTGAAGATGTGCGTCGGGCCGGTGCCGCTGCCCATGTGCGGCGTGCCAAAGCTGTTGAGCACCTTAACCACTTCGGCCTCGATTTGCGCCGGGTTGGCAAACAGCACGTTGGGGTCGATATTGCCTTGCAACGCCTTGGTCTGGCCTACCAGTGCGCGCGCCTTGGCCAGGTTCACTGTCCAGTCCAGTCCCAGCACATCGCAATTCAGGGTATCCATCTCGGTCAGCCACAGGCCCCCGCCTTTGGTGAACACCAAGCTGGGAATACGCACCCCGTTGTGCTCTTTTTTTCACCT
>CAJAFJ010000140.1 GCA_903938955.1 uncultured beta proteobacterium
CCGGCCAGCGTGCGCGAACTGACCGCGCACGGCCACGAGGTGCTGGTGCAACACGGGGCCGGTGAAGGCATCGGCATGACCGACGCGCACTACGCGGCGGCCGGCGCCCGCTTGGTTACGGCAGCCAGCGAAATATTCGCCCAGGCCGACATGATCGTCAAAGTCAAAGAGCCCCAGCCGCAAGAATGCGCCCTGCTGCGCCCGGGGCAGATTTTGTACACCTACCTGCACCTGGCGCCCGACCCGGCGCAGACGGCGGCGCTGATCAAATCCGGCGCGGTGTGCATTGCCTACGAAACCATCACCGGCCCCGGTGGCGGCTTGCCGCTGCTGGCGCCGATGAGCGAAGTGGCGGGCCGCATGGCGGTGCAAGCCGGTGCCGCGCACCTTGAAAAGTCCAAAGGCGGCATGGGCGTGTTGCTGGGCGGCGTGCCGGGCGTACCCGCCGGTCATGTGGTGATTCTGGGTGCCGGGGTGGTCGGCACACACGCGCTGCAAATGGCGGTCGGCCTCGGGGCGCGGGTGACGGTGCTGGACAAAAACGTAGACCGCCTGCGTCAGCTCGACCTGGTGTTTGGCAACCGCATCAACACCGTGTATTCCACCAGCCAAAGCGTGGAAGACGCGGTGCTGGACGCGGACCTGGTCATCGGCGGCGTGCTGATCCCGGGCGCGGCCGCACCCAAACTGGTGACGCGCAGCATGGTCTCGCGCATGAAAAAAGGCGCCGTGGTGGTGGACGTGGCGATTGACCAGGGCGGCTGCTTCGAGACCTCGCACGCCACCACGCATGCCGAGCCGACCTTCATGGTCGATGGCGTGGTGCACTACTGCGTGGCCAACATGCCGGGCGCCGTGGCCCGCACGTCAACCTTGGCGCTGAACAACGCCACCATTGGCCACGCTGTGGCGCTGGCCGACAAGGGCTGGGTGCAGGCTTTGCGCGACAACCCGCATTTGAAGAATGGCCTGAATGTGGCCAACGGGCAGGTCACCTACGAAGCCGTGGCGCTGGCGCTGGGCTACCCGTATGTGACGGCGGATAGTGTGCTGGGCTAAATTACGGCTTCCAGCAGGCTCGGTTCACGGCGAGTTTGCTGTTGTGGGCAGGGTTCCACTTCGCCACAAATCTAACCGTGAGTGACAATCTGCCGACGGCAGTCTTGCACCATGTAGCAACATGGCCGCCAATGCATCTGCTGCACGCAGTGGCTGAATCACAGCGTGTTCCACAAGGCGATCCAGCACCCAAAGCGCCCCAAATACCTGGAGTCCATCCTTGCTGGCTTGCTTGCGAAGCCTTCCGTCACCGGTCAGCAACGGAAATCCAGTCTGGCGGGCAAGGTAGTAGCAGGACACATCTGCCAATGAGCTGTTGTTGTGGTCAACCTTCAAAGTGAATAGCGCTGAGATAGCGACTTCATCCAACGTCTCGACCTGCAAGCCCCGTTCAATGAGGAGATCGCGCGGCAAATCCGCCAATTCATGCAATACGAAGTCTGTACAGCACAGCGTAAAAGGCAGTTGGAAGACCTCAACGAGCAGGCCTGCATTGCGAAAATCAATCCAGATATTGGTGTCGCTGATATAGATTTTTGTCATCAAATCCCCAGCGGGATCGTCAGACTCGTATCCAGAGCGCTCAGCGGTTGCTGCAAAAATTCTGCCGCTCTGGACTTGCTGAAAAAGTCTTCGGCCAACCCCCAAAACACCAAAGACTCAAAACGTCTCGGCTTCTCGACAGGAAATGGACTGGGTTCGGCTTTGCGCCACCCGTTTTGACTGAACTGGATAGTGCTTGATTTGTAACCGGCTTCACTCAGCAACGCTAAATCCTTGAGTCGGCGTAATACAGCCTGCATGGACAAGCCGTAGTGTTGCTTGGCAATCAGCAATTCCTGAGGATGAACCCGTGAGCGTTGATGTTCGCCGAAATCAGTCCTGACGCAAGATGCTGGATACAAAAAAGCTCCCGCGAACCGATGGCAACAGTATTCGGCATCCCGTTCGCTCATGTCTTGGGGGAACTTCATCACCCAATGCCCCAACTCGTGCGCCGCCGTGAAGCGCATACGCTCACCGGGACGCGTTGCATTCAGAGCGATCAAAACTTGTTTGCCATCGTGAGTGGCCGCACATGCGCCATCAAAATCATCAGGCCCTTCGAGCAATGCGATTTTGATGCCGCGCTCTTCCAGCAGCTCGGTCAAATTGGCAATCGCATCCGCGCCGATTTGCCACTGTTCACGCAAGGTATTGGCAGCCGCTTCGGCCTCTGCAAACGATGAAACTACAAGCGTTTGGGGGTGCGTGGCCGGGATGCGGATATCGGGTGACTCAAAACTGTTTTCAAGCGCAATATAGCGCTCCAGATGCTCCCGAATGCGTTCCGTCACCTGCGCCTGCCGATATTTGGGCATCTTGGCCAGCTTACGAAACTCCAGCGGCGCAAGCTCAACCGTATCGGAACGAAAGAAATACTCAGGGCTCAAGCCCAGACTACCAGCCAATTGCAGCAGGCGCGTGGAATTGGGGACCGTCTGGCCACTTTCATACTTGCTCAACGCCTGTTTGGTGATATCGCCCATGCCACTGGCAAGTTGATCGAGCGTCAGGCCCTTGAGGACCCTGGCCCTCCGAATTCGATTGCCGATCATGATTCACCCACTGGTTGACAAAACCAATATTTTAGTAAATTTGTCAACTTATGGATACCCCTTGAGGCACGCTGGAGACTATTGTGAAGGGATTACGAGCGGGCAAAAAAATACCCCGCCCACCTGAAAACCGGGTGGGCGGGGCGAGCAGACTAAAAAGATTACTGCTTGACCGCTTCGAGCG
>CAJAFJ010000141.1 GCA_903938955.1 uncultured beta proteobacterium
CGCTGACTTTGACTTCAGCGCCCTCAGCCAGCAGCGTGATCTGGCCCTTTTCGCCGGTGACCAGCGTTTGTGCCTGAATTAGCCCGGTGTGGTTGATGACCGTGGCTGCCAAGTCGCCCGCCGCCCGTGCCGTGAGCAGCACCACGCCGCCATCGGCCTTGATGGCACCGCCAGATTCGATCAGCGCGTCAATCGCGCCTTGCTCCACGATCAGCTTGACCGGGCCGCCCATATCGAGGGTGACGCGTGCGCCCGCACCCAGCAGCAGGTTGCCTCGGGTTGCGGTAAGCGTGCCGGTGTTGGTGATTTTGGCGGCGATCAGCGCAATGATGCCGCCCTCCACCACGGCTGTGATGCTGCCCTGGTTGACGATGGCGTTGCTGGAGGTGCCCTCAAACTTGTAGTTGCCCGCCATGAAGTCGTCGGTCTTCATGTTCAGCGTAGAGGCCACCATGGCGCCCACGTTGACTTGCGCGGTGGGCGTGAACAGCACGCCGTTGGGGTTGATCAAAAACACCTGGCCGTTGGCCCTGAGCGCGCCCTGAATCACCGACACATCAGCGCCCAGCACCCGATTGAGCGCCACGCTGCTGGCAGACGGTTGGTTGAAGGTGACGGTGTTGCCTTGCCCAATGCTGAAGCTTTGCCAGTCGGCCGCCATCTTGGCCGTGCTCTGGTTGATGGTCATGGCGCTGCCGCTGGTACTGATGGTGGCGCTACCGGCGGTGACGTTGCCGCCAGTAGGCAAGATGTCTGCCGCCTGGGCCTGCCCCAAGGCCATGAGCGCTGCGGCACCGAGCAGCACAAAAGAACCTGCCGTCAAGGCCGGGCGTGAGGTCTTGTTGCTTTTGCTTTTACCCTGACCTTTGGCAATTTCCGAGACCGCTTGCCATGCTCCCTTTGCCGCGTTCCAGACAATACGAAAAAAGTGGTTTAAACCGTTTGAATTCATGGCAAAAAGCGCGCACGCGCGGACAAAAATACGATGACTTAGTTTTGTCCGAAAACCGCTTACACGCTCTTTCTGATTCTTGCATTTGCTTTCATTTTCAAGATGTGAGCCACTGAATTTGCAAAACTCGATCCGGCAGCGGGACCGCTAAGTCTTGTTCCATTGAAGTACGTGCTTATGCGTGATGCCTTTATTGATGCAAAATGATGTCTTTACTGACGCAAGAGGCCCAAAATGCGCACCACGCTCACCATCGACGACGAACTGTTTGCCAAAGCGGTATCACTCGCCCAGCCGGGCATTGAAAAGTCTGAGCTGATTCGCGAATGCGTGAAAGCATTCATCCAACGGCAGACTGCACGGCGCCTTGCGGCGCTGGGTGGCCAAGCGCCTGATATCGAACTGGTTCCCCGTCGGCGCGAAGAGGCGGCCACGCCATGAGGGTGCTGGTTGACAGTTCCGTCTGGGTGGGTCACTTCAAACAGCGCAATGAACACCTGGTTGCCCTGCTTGAGGGCGACGCTGTCGTTTGCCATCCTTTTATCGTGGCGGAAGTGGCCTGCGGAACACCGCCAAGCCGCAAGGCGATCATCAGCATGTTGTCTGAACTGGAGACCGTGACAGTTGCCACGCAAGAGGAACTTCTGGCCATGCTTGATGCCAGGCAGCTCTATGGTCGCGGCTGCGGGTTCGTTGACTTGAGCTTGCTTGCCAGTGCGCTGCTATGCGAAAAAACGCTCATCTGGACTTTGGACAAAAGGTTTGAGGTTCTTGCAGCCTTGGCCAACCGGGTCTTCACCCCACAGCTGCATTCTTGAATCAATCAGCAGTGTCGCTTATGACAAGTGCGCCGGTGCGGTGAAGGCGTAGCCAATCTGGTGTGCGGTTTTGATGGGCAGGGGGTCGCTGAGTTGCGCTTCGGCCTTTTTACGCAGACGCGTGATGAGGACGTTCAGTCGGTCTGCGGCGTTGGCGATGCGCTGACCAAATATTTCATCGGCCAGCTCTTTTTTGAGCACGGCTTGGCCTTGTACTTTGATCAAGCGGTGCAGCAGGGAAAACTCACGGGCCGTGAGTTGCAAGTGTTGTCCGTTGGGGGCAGAAAGCAGCCAGTTCTGCAGGTTCAGGTGCCATGGGCTGGTGGCGTGGTTGAGTACCGGGCGCGGTAGCGCCAGGACGGGACGATTGGCTGGCAACACCAAACGATTGGCCACGGCGTCGATGTTGGCAGCCAACTCAGCCAGATTAACGGGCTTGACCAGATAACGGTCCGCCCCGGCGCGCAGGCCCGAGAGGCGGTCATCCAGCCCATCGCGGGCGCTCAGAATGATGATGGCCACGGCAGGGTTGGACTTGAGCAAAGCGGCCACCCCCAGACCGTCCTCACCGGGCAGGCCAATGTCGAGCACCACTACATCAACCGGGTCGGCGGTAAAGCGGCGGTAAAAAGCTTCGGCACTGCCTTCACCCCACACACAATAACCCGCATAACTTAGGTATTCCTCGGTGCTGTGACGAAGGTCTTGGTCGTCTTCAACCAGGGCGATACGGACTTTGGTGTTCATGGGCTAGAGTCTGCCAGCAAGGGCTATTTCACAACCTGTCTATTTCTTGCTTGTTCTTGCATTTCAGACTCAAAACGGGATTTCGACGGTGAATTGGGTGCTGCGGCCCTGCTGGCTCGCCACTGTGACACTGCCGCCATGCAGTTTGGCAATGCGGGTGACCACGGACAGTCCCAGCCCGGCACCAGGCTTGCCTTCGGCAGAGCGGCCGCGTTGGTATTTCTGGAAGATGAGGTCGATTTCGTCTGCAGGGATGCCTGGCCCCTGGTCTTTGACAGCAAAGCAGCACAGCGCGACCTCGTCGGTCTTGCGCCACACGCGCAGCAGCACGGGGGTACTTTCTGGCGAATACTTGAGCGCATTGGACAGCAGGTTCATGAGCATGATGCGCAGCAAAACCTGGTCACCCTGCAACGCTGGCAAGCCGGGCTCAATGTCAAGCTCGATGCGGTGGTCGGGCGATTGCAAAGCAGCATTTTCTGTGACCGAGGTGACCAACTGGCCCACCGCCACGGGCGAGGGCTGCACACTGAAGTTTTGGCTGTCAATGCGGTCAGCGGTCAGGCAGTTGTCAAAGAAGTAAGCAAGTCGTGCGGCACCACGCCGGATTCGATTCACCAGGGGGTGTTTATCTGTCTCTGCGTTCAAACGCAGCATCAACACTTGGGCCGTGGCGTCGATGACAGCCAAGGGCGTGCGCACCTCATGCGAGAGCATGGCGATAAATTGGCGCTGCTGCGTAGCGGTTTGTTCGGCCATGTCTTTGGCCTGGTTGAGTTGCAGCTCTGCCTGTTTGCGTTCGGTGATGTCCTGGATGGTGCCAATCATGCGCAACGGGTGCCCTTGGGCGTCAAACTCCAGCTTGCCCAAGCCGTGTATCCAACGCTCGGACTGGTCGTTGTGGCGGATGATGCGGTAAATGGCATCGAAAGTTTGAGCCTGTCTTGCAGCTACCGCGTGGTTAAAGGCATCCAGCACGCTAGACTGATGGGCTGGATGGATACGATCGACCCAGCCTGTTCTTGAACGTGGGTAGCTAGGGCTGATACCAAACAGTTCGTCAAACACCTCGGAGCTGGTCCAGTTCAAGGTCGGCAGGTCGATGACATAGCTGCCCAAGCCAGCAATTTTTTGCGACTCTTTGAGCGAGATTTCACTTTTCTTTAACTCAGCATTCAGGCGATTGAGTTTTTTGACCCAAAACAGGCTGGTCAGCAAGACCAGCGCCAACACCGCCACCAGCTGTTTGACCAAAGCGTAGTCAATGCCGGTGGTCATGTTGATGGTGATGTGCCGATCAATGATTTGTTGACGTTCCACCGGGGTGATGCTGGCCACGCCTTTGTCCAGGATGTCTCGCAGCACGGTATCGCCCTTCTGGACGCCAATGCGTAACTGGTTGCCGTAGCCTGGCACTTGCCCGGCAATTTTCAAGTTAAACCAGCCTTCGCGCTTGATGGTGTAGGCCGCCACGATCAGGGATCGCATGGTCATGTCGGCTTGGCGGTCTGAGACCATTTGCAAAGCTTGGGCCTCGGTGTCGGTCACGATGAGTTTGAGGTTGGAAAAATCGCGGCGCACCCGCTCCTCAATGGAGGTGCCTTTGGGGAGCACCATGGTTTGGCCTTGCAAACTGGCCAGATCGACAACAAAGGGGTGCTCCTCGCGGGTGATGAGGATGTTGTCGTCGGTGAGGATCGGTTGGGTGAAGATCAGCCAGGCATCGCGTGCGCGGGTCTGATTGAGCAGGCTCATCAATTGGCAGCGACCTGATTTGGAGGCCTGCAGACTCTCAGGCCAGTCTTTGCTTTTGAATAGGCGCAGCGGCAGACCGGTGCGTTGTGCCACCAAAGCCAGTAAATCCGCCGCAATACCGACATGCTGCCCCTTGTCGTCAATGACCTCGAAGGGCGACCAGTCCGGGTCAACGCAGAAATTGACAGTGCCAAGTTGCTGGAGATGACTCTGCTCGGTCAACGTTAATTCAACAGCGAAAGCACGCACGTCCAACTGCATCAGCAGCAAGAACATCAGCAAGAAGCGGGTAATTTTTACATTTGACATGGCGGGTATCACGGCATTGCGACTGCTCAAGAAATGAGGATGACAAAACATGCCCCGCACACTTCGGTGTAGTGTGGCATGTGATGCCCGCTATTTTCTCAAATAGGTAGCTCTGGGACAGCCGGTACTTGCGGCATAAAAAAAAGCCACCCGAAGGTGGCTTTGTAAAAATCCCCGAAGGGACGTCGTTGGAACTTGAAAATTTGAGAGCTTAAAAGCCCGTCTGTTCATCGACTGGGCCCCAACGCTTAGACACTGTGACAGCAGTTGGGTCAACTTTAACGAGCCTCAAACGGTTGGTCTATCCCCCATTTGGGGGATATTTGCGACTATTTTCAAAAAATTTGGCTGATTTCCAGAAATTTCTCTCAAATTTCGGCGGTTAAAGGCAGTTGCAACACAAAACGGGCACCGCCCGCAGGATTGTTTTCGCAATGCACGCTGCCTCCATGGCGAAGGGCAATCGACTTCACCAGCGCCAGCCCCAGCCCGACCCCGCCGTCACGCTCGGTAGCGCCAGGCAAGCGGTAAAAAGGCTCAAAAATGCGTTCGCGCAGCTCGGCCGGCACGCCCGGCCCGCCGTCAGACACAGTGATCACCGCCTGGCCGTCGGCGCTACCCAGCGTCACGGTGATGTCACCGGCCCCGTGGCGGCGCGCATTTTCCAGCAGGTTGCGCACGGCACGGCGCAGCAACTTGGTCACGCCCTGCACTGCCAACGCCGACGCGCCCGACGCTTGCACATCCAGTTCCGCCCCCACGCGGGCGCATTCTTCCGCAGCCAGGCCGATCAGGTCGACCGACTCCACCGTGCCCAAATCAGCTTCGCGGGCATCAAGTCGACTGGCCAGCAGGATTTCTTCAATCAACTGATCCAGCTCGGCAATGTTGCGCGAAATCTCGTTTTTAAACTCAGGCGAGGATGGCGCGCCCATCAGCTCCAGCCCCATGCGGATACGGGTCAGTGGCGAGCGCAGTTCGTGCGACGCATTGGCCAACAGCGATTTTTGCGAGGCCAACAAAGACTCGTGCGACTTCACCAGCGCTTGAATCCGTTCGGCCGCATGGTTGAAGCGCCGAGCCAGAAAGGCCACTTCATCCTGCCCGGTGGCGGGCACACGGATCGACAAATCGCCCTCACCCCATTTCTCCACCCCGTTTTGCAGCCGTTCCAGGCGCCGGGTGAGCTTGCGAATAATCGGGTAAGTGGCCAGCGCCACCGCTACTGCCACCAAAGACAGTATCCAGAAAAAACCAAACGGCGGGCGACTCCAGGGCGAGCGGGGCGGGCGCGGCATCTGCATGTGGACTATTTGTCCATCCACCATGCGCACAACAAACTCGGGGCCGCTACCGTTAGGGTTGTGCGGGCTACCTTGTTCCGTCGCGTCGACGTCCGGCGCCTCCTCCCCACGCGACTCGGCATCAGCCTCCTGGCGCCGCATCAAACGCGAATGTCCGCCGCCAATCACTTGCCCGGCTTCGTTGCGGATCACCACTTGGCGCAGCGGCGGCTCAGAGGCCAGTCGCCAGGCCCAGCCCACCATCAAGGTCAGCACAGCCACCGCCAACACGACGGCCAGCCAGATCTTCACATACAGTTTTTGGTACAACATGCCGTGCTTTGACGCAGGAATCAGTCTTGCTGGCGGGCAAACACGTAGCCGACCCCGCGCACCGTGAGGATGCGCTTGGGATTTTTGGCATCAACTTCAATCGCCGCGCGGATGCGGCCCATGTGCACGTCAATGGAGCGGTCAAACGCATCCAACTCGCGGCCGCGCACGGCTTCCATGATCTGGTCGCGCGTGAGCACGCGACCGGCCCGCTCGGCCAGGGCCACCAGCAAGTCAAATTGGTAAGAGGTCAGGTCGCAGGCGACCGAGCCGACGTTGACGGTGCGGGCATCACGGTCAATCTCCAGGCTGCCAAAACGCAGCTGCTGGCCCGCCGGGGCGGCGCCCTCAACGCGCCGGCGCAACACGGCGCGGATGCGCGCCAGCAACTCACGCGGCTCAAACGGTTTGGGCAGGTAGTCATCGGCACCAATTTCGAGCCCGATGATGCGGTCCATCGGGTCACCTTTGGCGGTCAGCATCAACACCGGTATGCTCGCCAGCGCCCCCGGCAGCGAGCGGATGCGGCGGCAGACCTCCAGGCCGTCCATGTCCGGCAGCATCAAATCCAGAATCACCAGATCCGGTGAACTGGCCTGCACGGCGGCCAGGCCGCCCTGGCCGTCACCGGCATGGCTCATCACAAACCCGGATTGCCCCAGGTACTCGCTCACCATGCGGGCCAGGCGGGCGTCGTCTTCGATCATCAAAAGGTGTTGGCTCATGACTGCAGTCTAAGCCTGCGCCGCGTCACGTCCTTGAAGCGCCCGTAAAGTTTCAGTAAATGAAATCGTTACCCGCGCAACACGGACGGCGCCGAGTCGAGCGGCTGAACGCCCCAGATTTCGGTGGCGTATTCGAGGATCGTGCGGTCTGACGAAAAAGCCCCCATGCCTGCCACGTTCATGATGGCGCTGCGCGTCCAGGCCGCCGGCCGGCGGTACAGTTCGTCCACCCGATCCTGGCAGGCCACATAGTCGGCGTAATCGGCCAGCAACTGGTAATGGTCCGACTCCAGCAAGCTGTTGACCACATTGCGGTAGCGCTCGGGTTCTTCGAGTGAAAACTCGCCTTCGGCCAGCCGGTCGATGGCGCACTTCAGGTCGAAATTATTTTCGTAATAGCCACGCGGTCGGTAGCCGTTGCCCCGCAACTCGTTCACCTTGTCGGTGCGGTTGCCGAAGATGAAGATGTTGTCCAGCCCCACGTTTTCGGCGATCTCGATGTTGGCGCCGTCCCAGGTGCCAATGGTGAGGGCACCGTTCAGGGCGAATTTCATGTTGCCGGTGCCCGATGCCTCGGTGCCTGCGGTAGAAATTTGCTCTGACAGGTTGGCGCCGGGGATGATGATCTCGGCCAGCGACACCCGGTAATTAGGGATGAACACCACCTTGAGCAGCGAGCTGACGCGTGGGTCGTTGTTGACGACCCGCGCCACATCGTTGATCAAGCGGATGATCAGCTTGGCCATGTAATAGGCCGAGGCGGCCTTGCCCGCGAAGATGACGGTGCGCGGCACCCAGTTGGCGTGCGGGTTGGCCAGAATCTGGTGGTAGCGCGTGATGACGTGCAGCACGTTGAGCAGCTGGCGCTTGTACTCGTGCATGCGCTTGACCTGCACGTCGAACAGGCTGTGCGGGTCGATCACTACGCCCGGGCATTGCCGAGTAATCAAGTCGGCCAGGCGGCGCTTGTTTTGCTGCTTGGCAAGGCGAACCGCGTTTTGAAACTCGGGCTCATCGGCCAGTTCGCGCAGTTGCGCCAACTGGTCCAGATCACGCCGCCAGTCAGTACCGATGCGGCTGTCGATCAGCGTCGACAGCGGCCGGTTGGCCTGCGACAACCAGCGCCGCGGCGTGATGCCGTTGGTCTTATTGCAAAAGCGCTCGGGGTACATCCGGGCAAAATCCGAGAAGATGGTGTCCACCATCAGCTGGCTGTGCAGCGCCGAGACGCCATTGATCTTGTGGCTGGCCAGCACCGACAGATGCGCCATGCGCACGCGGCGCACGCCCCGCTCTTCAATCAGGGAAATACGGCGCAACAGCGCGTGGTCATCCGGGAAGCGGCCATGCACTTCGGCCAGAAAACGGGCGTTGATGTCATAAATCAGCCCCATGTGGCGCGGCAGCACGCGGCCCAGCAAGTCGACCTGCCAGGTTTCCAGCGCCTCTTCCATGAGCGTGTGGTTGGTGTACGAAAAAATGCGCGTGCACAGGGACCAGGCTTTTTCCCACTCGACCTGGTATTCGTCCAGCAGCAAGCGCATCAACTCGGGCACCGCCAGCGCCGGGTGCGTGTCGTTGAGGTGGATCGCCACCTTGTCGGCCAACTGGTCAAAGCCAGCGTGGTTTTTAAGATGGCGCCGCAAAATATCCTGCAAGGAGGCGCTGACAAAAAAGTACTCCTGGCGCAGGCGCAACTCGTGGCCGTGCTCGGTGCGGTCGTCCGGGTACAGCACGCGCGAGACGTTTTCGGACTGGTTCTTGGCCTCGACGGCCTGGATGTAGTCACCGCGATTAAAGGCATCGAGGTTGACACCGCCGCTGGCCCGCGCCGACCAGAGCCGCATGGTGACCACGCTGCTCATCTGGTGGCCCGGCACGCCGCTGTCATAGGCGGTGGCGATCACGTCTTGCGTGTCGACCCACAGCGGATGGCCATTTTGCGGTACCAGGCGGCCGCCGTAGCGAATCGTGTAACTGAATTCGGGGCGCATAAACTCCCACGGATAGCCATTGACCAGCCAGTAGTCGGGTTCTTCCACTTGCTGCCCATGCTCGATGCGCTGGGCAAACATGCCGTATTCGTAGCGAATGCCATAACCCATGCCGGGCAGGCCGACGGTGGCCATCGAATCCAGAAAACAGGCCGCCAGCCGACCCAGGCCGCCGTTGCCCAAACCGGCATCCGGCTCCAGGTCAATCAGGGCGTCAAAATCGGCCCCCAGCAAGGCGCAGGCCTGTTTGATGGGCTCGTAAATGTCAGTGGCCAGGATGGCATTGGTCAGCGCGCGCCCGGTCAGAAACTCCATCGACAGGTAGTAAATCCGCTTGGCGTCCTGGTCTTCGGCCTGGGCCAGCGACTCGCGCCAACCGCCCATGATGCGGTCACGCACGGCATGAAACACCGCAAACAGCCAGTCGCGCTGGGTGGCGGAGCGCAGGTCTTTGCCGACAGAGTAGACCAACCGGTTGGAGATGGAGAGGCGCAGGGCGTCTACGTCGTTGGCGGGCTTGTCAAATTCAAATACAGGTGCTTGAGGCATAACTAGTTTTTACCGAAAAATGGCTGCGGGTGCAAGTTGGCATCGGGCCGCAGGGATTGGTACATGGCAATATGGTGCAGCGCGCTAGTGTGCCAGTCAAATCGCAAACCCATGCCCTGGCGCTGTACCGCACGCCAGTCGGCCGGGCGACGAAACAGGGCAAAGGCACGCCGCAGGGCGCGGGACAAGCCTTCGGCGCTCAGGTCGTCAAAGACAAAGCCGGTGGCGCTCTCGTCGTCGAGGTTTTCCAGCGAACAGTCGACCACGGTGTCGGCCAGCCCGCCAACGCGGCGCACCAGCGGCAAGGTGCCGTAGCGCAAACCATAAAGTTGGGTCAAACCGCAGGGCTCGAAGGTGGAAGGAACCATGATCACGTCCGAGCCCGCGACCACCATGTGGGCGGTGGCTTCGTCGTAGCCAATCTGCACGCCCACCTGGCCCGGATAGTGGATAGCGGCATCGACAAACGCCTGCTCCAGCGCCGCATCGCCCTGGCCGAACAGCGCCACCTGGCCGCCTCGCTGCACCAGCTCGTCCAGCACCTGGGGCAATAAATGCAGGCCTTTTTGCGCCGTCAGGCGGCTCACAATGCCAAAGACCAAGGCGTCGTCACGCGGCTCCAGCCCGAAGCTGGTTTGCAAGGTGCGCTTGACGACGGCCTTGCCAGCCAGCGTATCGCGGTCATACGTCTGGGGCAGCAAGGCATCGTGGGCCGGGCTCCACACTTGGTAATCAACGCCATTGAGAATGCCCGACAGCGCCTGGCCGCGCGCGCGCAACAGGCCATCCAGCCCGCAACCCTGCGCCTCGGCGCGGATTTCTCGCGCATAGGTGGGGCTGACGGTGGTGATGCGGTCGGCGTACTGAACGCCGGCTTTCATGAACGAGACCTGGTCAAAAAACTCCACGCCCTGCACGTTAAAACTGCCGGCCGGCAAGCCCAACTGCGCCAACACCTGCTTGTGGAACAAGCCCTGGTACGCCAGGTTGTGGATGGTGAAGACCGTCGCCGGGGTGGCGTGACCGGCGGTGGCAAACGCCCGCACGTAAGCCGGTGTCAGACCGGTATGCCAGTCGTGGCAGTGAATGACATCGGGCACCCAGTCCGGGTCAAGGCCCTGCCCGAGCGACGCGGCGGCCCAGCCGAGCGCGGCAAAGCGCTGCGCGTTGTCGGGCCATTCCTTGCCGTCCGGGCCGAGGTAGGGGTTGCCGGCCCGCTCGAACAAGGCGGACTGCAGCAAGTAGGCGGGCAAGTCAAGGCCCGGAAAACGGGCGCTATCCAGGTGGGCCGCAGGCAGCTCAGGGGCCATGCCCCACGGCGTTGCACTATGGGGCAAGTCGGCGACGGCCTGCAGGTGCGTGGCGGCCCGGGCGAGGGCGGGGAACGCGGGCATCAGCAGGCGCACATCGCAGCCCAGAGCGGCCAATGCCGGCGGCAAGCCGGCGCTGACGTCTGCCAAGCCCCCGGTTTTGAGAAACGGAAAAAGTTCGGTGCAGACGTACAGAACCTTCACTTCGCCCCCTCCCCCAAGGCGGCGATCATGGCGCTGGTGACCAGTACCACCCCACCCGGGCTGCGGTGAAAGCGCCGCTCATCGTCTTCGACGTCATAGCCGATCGTCATGCCCGGGGGAATGCGGCAGCCCTCGTCGATCACCACCTTGCGCAAGCGGCAATGGCGCCCGACATCGGCATTGGGCAACACCACGCAAGATTCGACGCTGCAGTAGGAGTGGAGATGAACGCCGGTGAACAGCACCGAGCGCCGCACCAGGGCGCCCGACACAATGCAGCCGCCCGACACCATCGAGTCCACTGCCATGCCACGGCGGCCGTCGTCATCAAAGACAAATTTGGCCGGGGGCGAGGTCGGCTGGTAGGTCCAGATCGGCCAGTCCTTGTCGTACAGATCGAGTTCGGGGATGGTCGCCGTCAGATCGATGTTGCTGGCCCAGTAGGCATCCACGGTGCCGACATCGCGCCAGTAAGACGGCGCAGCGGAGTCGCGTTGCACGCAGGACAGGTCAAACGAATGCGCCACCGCCTCGCCGCGCGCCACCATGGCCGGGATCAGGTCCTTGCCAAAGTCGTGGCTGGAATTCGGGTCTTTGAGGTCGGCCTCCAGCGCCGCAAACAAATACTCGGCGTTGAACACGTAGACGCCCATGCTGGCCAGCGCCTTGTCCGGCTGGTCCACCATGGCTTGGGGCTGGGCCGGTTTTTCGTCAAACTGGGTGATGCGCTGCGTGGCATCGACCGTCATCACGCCAAAGGCGGTGGCTTCGGCCAGCGGCACCTCAATGCAGGCCACGGTACACTGCCCGCCTTTCTCCACATGGTCTTCGATCAGGCTGGCGTAGTTCATCTTGTAAACGTGGTCGCCGGCCAGAATCAGGATGTATTTGGGGTCGTGTTCGCGCAAGATGTCGAGGTTTTGAAACACCGCATCGGCCGTGCCCCGGTACCAGGAGGCCTCATCCACGCGCTGCTGCGCCGGCAGCAAATCGATGAACTCATTGACCTCGTTGCGCAGAAACGACCAGCCGTGTTGCAAATGCCGCAGCAGGCTGTGCGACTTGTATTGCGTCAGCACGCCAATGCGGTGAACCCCGGAGTTAACGCAGTTGGACAGCACAAAATCGATGATGCGAAACTTGCCGCCAAAGTGCACCGCCGGTTTGGCGCAGTTTTCCGTCAGGGCGTGCAGCCGTGAACCGCGGCCACCCGCCAAAACGAGGGCGATGGTGCGGCGAACCGGGCGATGATGAGTCGTGCTTCTCATGAGAATCCTCCAATGTGTATGGGTTCAAAATCAGGTTATCACAGGCCGATTGCGGCCATGGGCGCGGGTCAGATCGGCCAGGCGCCGGGCTTGCGTGCCTACTTGATGCCACTCAAACCGCCATTGCCAGCAGCCTTCTGCCAGACCCGGCGTGTTCATGCGATGCGCACCGTCAAGACCCAACACGTCCTGCATCGGAAAAATCGCGGTGCGGGCGATCGACTGGGAGAGCGATTGCAGCATGGCCCAATGAATCTCGGTGTCCACCAGCGGCCCGAGGTAGGCGCGGGCCGAGGCCCGTTCTTTCTCGCTGGCAGTGAGCCACCAGCCCTGCGACGTGTCGTTGTCATGCGTGCCGCTGTAGGCCACGGTTTGCGCGTCAAAGTTGTGCGGCAGGTAGGGGTTGTCGGCCGTGTCGCCAAAGGCGAACTGCATCACCCGCATGCCGGGAAAGCCGCAGGCTGCGCGCAGTTGCGTCACCTCCGGCGTGATGATGCCCAGGTCTTCGGCAATGATCGGCAGCGGGCCGCTCTGGTGCGCGTCCTGGACCGAGAGAAGCGCATCAAACAAGGCCTGGCCCGGACCGGGCCGCCACACGCCGGCCACCGCCGTGGGCTCGCTGGCGGGAATCTCCCAGTGCGACTCAAAGGCCCGGAAATGATCCAGCCGCACCACATCCACCAGGTTCAGCAAGTGGCTCAAGCGGGACTTCCACCAACTGAAGCCGTCCGCCTGCATCACGTCCCAGCGGTACAAGGGGTTGCCCCAGCGCTGGCCGGTTTCGCTGAAGTAATCAGGCGGCACCCCGGCCACCACGGTCGGCTCGCCCTGCGCGTCGAGCTGAAACTGGTCGGCATTGAGCCACACGTCGGCACTGTGGTGTGCGACAAAAATTGGCGCATCGCCCACCATGTAAACGCCCCGGGCGTGCGCGTACTCGCGCAAGCGCTGCCACTGCACCATGAAGCGCCACTGGATAAAGCTGAAGAAACCCAGGTCATCCACGCACTCGCCGGCGGCCTGCGCCAGTGCCACCGGTTCGGCTTGTGCCAGCGCGCCGGGCCACTGGGTCCAGGGCTTGCCGTGGCGCAACTCCAGCGCCATGAACAGCGCGTAGGCCTCCAGCCAGTGAGCCTCTTCGGCACGAAAACTTTCAAACTCGGCCCAGTCGGCGGTCTGGGTCTTGAGCAAAAATCCCTGCCACGCCTCGCGCAAACGCGCCATGCGGTAGGGCGCCACACGGCCAAAGTCGCAGCGGTGCGCCTCAAAAGCCTCATCGGACTGGGGGGTCAGCCAGCCGCAACGCACCAGGTCATTGAGGTCGACCAGCAAGGGGTTGCCCGCGAAGGTCGACGCGCTGTGGTAGGGCGAGTCGCCCGGCCCGACCGGCGAGAGCGGCAAGATTTGCCACAACCGCTGCCCGGCGGACACCAGCCAATCGACAAAATGGTAGGCGTCGGCACCGAGATCGCCCGAGCCGTGGGTGCCGGGCAAGGAGGTGATGTGCAGCAAGACGCCACTGTTGCGTTGCGAGAGGAGCGAAGGGTTCACCAAGGTCATTAGTTTTGCAGCTTTCAGGTTGAAACCAGTGTATTCAGGGGTTGGACCAGTCCGACGATGGAACGGGGTGGCAGCGCGAGGTGGTCGGCACAGACGGTGGCCGCACCCCATTGGCTTTGCGGCAAGACCAGCGCGGCAGCGCTGTCGAGCACCTGCCGCCACAGCCCGGTGGGCAAGGTGAAAGTGATGGTGTCCGCCGACGGATGAAAGATCAGCAACCAACGCTCGGTCGGTGCCGTGCCCGCGTCGGCCACCTCGATCAGGCAGGCAAAACTGCGGCCCTGCGGGTCTTCCCACTCGGCGGTGGTCAAGGGCTCGCCGCTCGGGCTGCGCCACGCAATGCCCCGGGCCGTGAACCAGCGCGCATGGCGCAAGGCGGCATGCGCCTGGCGCAGGTGAATCAGGCCGGCCACAAAGTCGGTCAGCGCGGCATCGGCATCGGGCCAGTCCAGCCACGAGGTCTCGTTGTCTTGGCAATAGGCGTTGTTGTTGCCCTGCTGCGAGTGGCCCAGTTCATCACCGGCCAGCAATTGGGGAATGCCTTGCGAGCAAAACAAGGTGGTGAGCAAGGCGCGGCGCCATTGCCCGCGAATCGCCTGCACGCTCGCCAGCGGCGTGGGGCCTTCGACCCCGGCGTTGGCGCTGAGGTTGTGGTTGTGGCCATCGCGGTTGTCTTCGCCGTTGGCGGTGTTGTGCTTCTGCTGGTACGAGGTCAGGTCGGCCAGCGTCATGCCGTCGTGGGCGGTGACCAGGTTGACGCTGGCCAGCGGGCTGCCGCCGTCCCGGCCCATCAAGTCGCTGGAACCGGTGAGGCGCCGGGCGAATTCGCCGCGCGTGCAGTCAAACCCGAGCCAAAAGGCCCGACTGGTGTCGCGAAAACGGTCGTTCCACTCGGGCCAGCGCTCAGGAAATTGCCCCAGCTGGTAGCCGTTGGGGCCGACATCCCAAGGCTCGGCAATGAGCTTGACGCCCGCCAGCACCGGGTCTTGCCCGATGGCGGCCAGCAGTGCCGACATCGGATGAAAATGGTGGCCCAGCTGCGGGTCTCGCGCCAGCGAGGTGGCGAGGTCAAAACGGAAGCCGTCCACCCCAAACGCCTGCACCCACCAGCGTAGGCTGTCCATCACCAGTTGCACGCCACAGGGCTGCGACAGGTTCAGGCTGTTGCCGCAGCCGCTGAAGTTGCGGTACTGCCCGGCATCGTCCAGCGTGTACCAGCTGGCGTTGTCCAGCCCGCGCCAGCTCAAGGTGGGGCCAAAGGTGTCGCTCTCGGCGCTGTGGTTGAAGACCACATCCAGCACCACTTCAAGCCCGTGCTGGTGCAATTGCTCCACCATGTACCGGAACTCGGTGCGCACATCTGGAAACTGGCCACTGGCGTAGCGCGGCTCGGGGATGAAGTAGCCCAGCGTGTTGTAGCCCCAGTAATTGGTCAAGCCTTTTTTGAGCAGGTGCGCCTCGGTGATGGACTGCTGCACCGGCAGCAGGCACAGCGTGGTGATGCCCAGGCGCTGGTAATGCGCCAACAGCGGGGCGCTGACCAGCCCGGCGTAACTGCCGCGCCGCGCCTCGGGCACGGTCGGGTGGCGCTGCGTCAGGCCTTTGACGTGCGCCTCGTACAGCACCGTGCGGGCCAGTGGCACGTGCGGGCCGGGCGTCAGGGCGGCGCCCGCGAGCAGTTCGGCGTGCCCATCCACCACTTGGGATTTGGGCATGCGGGCGGCGTTGTCTTGCGGGTCCGGTTCGGCGTCCAGCATCGCCACATGGACATCGACCGGGCCGAGGTAATCGCGCTCCAGCGACAACAGCCGGGTGTCACCGACCAGGGCGCGGGCAAACGGGTCGATCAACAAGCGGGCTGGGTTAAAGCGCTGTCCGCGCGCCGACTGATAGGGCCCATGTGCGCGCAGACCGTAAAGTTGCCCGGCGCGCAGGCCCGGCACAAACCCGTGCCAGACGCTGTGGGTGCATTGCGGCAACGCAAAACGCGCCACTTCTTCAACACCCTGCGCGTCATACAGACACACGTCAATGCGCTCGGCGTGGCGCGAATACACCGCGAAATTCACCCCGTCCTGCCCCTGCAGCGTGAGGCAACTGGCCCCCATGGGAAAAGCCTGTCCCGGCTGACAGGGCCCAAGCGGCGGATGGGGCGCGGCAGGCGTCATGCCAGCGTCTCGGGGTACAGCCACAGCACGCCCAGCGGCGGCAGGTTCAAAAGCACCGAGTGGTCGTGGCCTTGCCAGGGCACCGGCTCTGACACCGCACCGGCACCGCCCCAGCCCAGCGTATTGCCCACGCCGCTGCCGCCGTAGCAGGCCTGGTCGGTATTGAGCACTTCTTTCCAGACGCCCGCTTGCGGCACGCCGACGCGGTAAGCGTGGCGCACCACCGGCGTCAGGTTGCAGACCACCACGATCTGCTGGGCAGGCGTCGCGCCAAAGCGGGCGAAGCTGAAAATCGACTGCGCCCGGTCCTGCACATCAATCCAGCGAAAGCCGGCCGGCTGGTCGTCCTGCGCGTACAGGGCGGGGTGGCTGCGGTAGACCCGGTTCAGATCGCGCACCAGGCGTTTCACCCCGGCATGGTCCGGGCTTTGCAGCAGGTGCCAGTCGAGTTCGCCATCGTGGTTCCATTCGTTCTGCTGCGCCAACTCGCTGCCCATGAACAGCAGCTTGCGCCCCGGGTGGGCGTACATCAGCGCGTACAAGGCGCGCAGGTTGGCCCGCTTTTGCCACGGGTCGCCCCACATCTTGCCGTACAAGGAGCCTTTGCCGTGCACCACTTCATCGTGCGACAGGGCCAGCACGTAATGCTCGCTGTAGGCGTACATCATGGCAAAGCTGATGCGGTCGTGGTGATGCGATCGGTTCACCGGGTCTTCAGAAAAATAGGCCAGGGTGTCGTGCATCCAGCCCAGGTTCCACTTGTAGTTGAAGCCCAGTCCGTTCATCCAGGGCGGCGCCGTCACGCCCGGGTAGGCAGTGGATTCTTCGGCCACCGTGATGGCCCCCGGGGCTTCCAGGCCGATGATGCGGTTGACTTCACGCAAAAAATCAATCGCTTCGTAGTTTTCACGGCCGCCATCTTTATTGGGCACCCACTCGCCTTCGGCGCGGCTGTAATCGCGGTACAACATGGACGCCACCGCATCCACGCGCAAGCCGTCAATGCCGTAGCGCTCAATCCAGAACAGTGCATTGCCGACCAAAAAGTTGCGCACCTCATGGCGGCTGAAGTTGTAAATCAGCGTGCTCCAGTCGCAATGAAAACCTTCGCGTGGATCGGCATGCTCAAACAACGCCGTGCCGTCAAAGCGGGCCAGCGCATCGGCGTCGGCCGGAAAATGCGCCGGCACCCAGTCCAGCAGCACTTGCAGCCCGGCCGCGTGGGCCACCGCAATGAAGTCGCGAAACGACTCCGGCGAGCCGTAGCGCGAACTCGGCGCATACAAGCCGGTGGGCTGATAGCCCCACGAACCATAAAACGGATGCTCGCTCACCGGCATCAACTCCAAGTGGGTAAAACCCATTTCGGCCACATAAGGCACCAGTGTGCGAGCCAGTTCATCCCAATCGGGCAACTGGCCTCTGGGCCGCTGCCACGAGCCCACATGCACTTCATAAATCGACATCGGCCCCTGCAAGGCATTGGCGCTGGCGCGCTGGCCGGGCGGCAACAGTACCGGCTCGGGCAGGTTCATCACGATGCAGGCGTGGCCCGCGCCGGGTTCGGTGCGCAAGGCGTAGGGGTCAATTTTCTCGACCCGCACGCCGTCGGTGCCTTGAATGGCAAACTTGTACAGCGCACCTACCGTCACCCCCGGCACAAAAACCTCCCACGCGCCACAGGCCATGCGGTGGTGCATGGGGTGCTGATGGGCATTCCACTGGTTGAAGTCGCCCAACAAGGACACCTGCTGCGCATTGGGCGCCCAGACGGCAAATGCCGTACCAGCCACACCACCCAGCGTGCAGGGATGGGCGCCGAGTTTTTCCCAGGGGCGTAAATGGCGGCCTTCAGCCAGCAACCAGGCATCGGTCTCACCGAGCCAAAATTCAGTGAGTGGGGGATTTTTTGCGTGGGGCATGGTGAAGCGAAGGAGTAAGTCGAGTTAAGGGCCGGGGCTAGCGGAGCGGCGGTTTGACCCTGGAAGCCAGCCACACCAACAGCAAGACCGGCACGCCCAGCAAGGCGGTGGTGTAGAAGAAATTCTGGTAACCAAAAGCGTCAACATAACGACCTGAATAGCCCGCCAAAAATTTGGGGGCCAACAACATCATAGAGCTGAATATCGCGTACTGCGTTGCCGAATAGTTGACATTTGTCAAGCTTGAGAGATAGGCAATGAACGCGGCCGAGGCAATGCCGCTGGACAGGTTGTCAGCCGAAATCACGAAAATCAGCGCCATCACATCATGGCCGCGCCCGCCCAGCCACGCAAACAGCAGATTGCTGGCCGCGCTCAGCACTGCGCCCAGCATCAGCACGCGCATCACGCCCAGCCGCATCGACAGCACGCCGCCGATAAAGGCCCCGGCCAAGGTCATGAGCACGCCATAAATTTTGGTAACGGTGGCCACCTCATCCTTGGTGTAGCCCATGTCGACATAAAACGGATTGGCCATGATGCCCATCACCACGTCGCTGA
>CAJAFJ010000142.1 GCA_903938955.1 uncultured beta proteobacterium
CTTCCGTGACCGGGCCAATGTGCTTGTAGCGAATCACACCCGCCTTGTCGATCAAAAAGGTTTCAGGCACGCCATAAACACCAAAGTCAATGCCGATGCGCCCGTCCTGGTCGGTGATGGCGAGGTCGTAGGGGTTGCCATAGCGGGTCAGCCATTGCAGGCCATCGGCGTCCTTGTCTTTGTAGTCCAGACCGATGACGGGCAGGTTTTTGGTTTTGGCAAATGCCATGAACAGCGGGTGTTCCTGGCGGCAAGCCACACACCACGAGGCCCAGGTGTTCAGCAACCAGACCTTGCCCAGCATGTCTTTGGATGAGAACTGCTTGTCAGGCGTGTGCAATATGGGTGCCGTGAACAAAGGCGCCGGCTTGCCAATCAGCGGCGACGGGATTTCACGCGGGTCGCGGGTCAGGCCAATGGCCAGAAAGACCACCAGCACGAGGAACAAAGCCAGAGGAATCAGCGTTTTTTTCATGCGGATACGACGTTTGCATTAACAGTTGCGGCGGCCGTGACTTTGCGCCGGTAGCGCCGGTCCAGTGCGGCCATGGTGCCGCCCAGGGCCATCAACAGGCAACCACCCCAGATCCAGGTGATGAAGGGTTTGTAATACACGCGCATCGCCCAGGCCGGGTTGTCGCCGCCTTCGAGGCGCTCACCCAGCGACACGTAGACGTCACGCGTCAGGCTGGTGTCAATGGCGGCTTCGGTCATGGGCATGGTGGACGAGAAATAAGTGCGTTTCTCGGGGTGCAGCATTTTCAGAACCTGGCCATCACGGATCAACTCCACGTCGCCCACATCGGCGTTGTAGTTGGGGCCTGGCTCCGCGCGAATACCGGTCAGACGGAAGGTGTAGCCGCCCACCGACACGGTGTCGCCAATGACCATGCGCACGTCTTTTTCAGTTTCGTAGCCCTTGACCATGGTAATGCCGATCACACACACGGCAATGCCAATGTGCGCGACGTGCATGCCCCAGAACGACACGGGGGTTGATTTCCAGTTCACCGTGTCTTTGAGCTGACGGTAGATGAGGTGCACCGAGCCCAGCACAATCCAGAACGCCAGGGTCAAACCCATGGCCGCCAGCGCCGACCAGGGACCGGCCAGCAGCGGCGCCGTGCACCCCAGCAGTACCGAGAGAATGGCCACGGGGCTCAGTTTTTTGGCCAGTTCGCGGGCGCTGTCATTTTTCCAGCGCGCGTAAGAGCCGATCACCATGAACAAGAGCACCGGCACCATGATGGGCGCAAACACGGCATTGAAGTAAGGCGGGCCGACCGACAGCTTGCCCAGGTTCAGCGCATCCACAATCAACGGGTACAAAGTGCCCAGCAGCACGCTGGCGGCCGCGGTGGTGAGCAACACGTTGTTGACCAGCAAAAAAGTCTCTCGCGACACCAGCGAGAAAGCGCCACCAGAACGCACCTTGCTGGCACGCATGGCAAACAAAATCAGCGAGCCGCCGACCACTACCGACAAGAACAGCAGGATGAACACACCGCGCTTGGGGTCAGTGGCAAAGGCATGCACCGAGGTCAACACCCCGGAGCGCACCAGGAACGTCCCCAGCAGGCTGAGCGAGAACGCGGTGATGGCCAAAATGATGGTCCAGTTGCGGAACAGGCCGCGTTTTTCAGTCACCGCCAGCGAATGGATCAGCGCCGTGCCGACCAGCCAGGGCAGGAAGGACGCGTTTTCAACCGGGTCCCAAAACCACCAGCCACCCCAACCCAATTCGTAATAGGCCCACCACGAACCCAGCGCAATGCCGAGGGTCAGGAAAATCCAGGCCGCCGTCGCCCAGGGCCGCGACCAGCGTGCCCAGGCCGCATCCAGCCGGCCATTGAGCAAAGCGGCAATGGCAAACGCAAACGGCACGGCCATGCCGACGTAACCCATGTAGAGCATGGGTGGGTGAAACACCAAACCGGGATCTTGCAGCAGCGGATTCAAATCCTTGCCGTCAGCCGGAATATCGCTCAGGCGCAAAAACGGGTTGGAGGTAATCAGCATGAACAATAGGAAACCGACCGCAATCAGGCCCAGAATGCCCAGCACGCGCGACACCATGGCATCGGGCAACTGGCGGGAAAAAATCGACACCGCCAGCATCCACGACGTCAGCATCATCAACCACAGCAACAGCGAGCCTTCATGCCCGCCCCATACGCCAGCGATGCGGTAGATATCCGGCAGCTTGGAGTTGGAGTGCTGGGACACGTACAGCACGGAGAAGTCACTGGTGTAAAACGCGTAGGTCAGGCAGGCAAACGAAATGGCCGTGAGGGCAAACAGGGCCTGTGCGCCGGGTCGCGCCAACGCCATCCAGTCGCTGCGCCCTTGTTGTCCGCCGACGACGCTCAGGGCGCCCATGGCCAGTGCCACAAACAGCGCGAGGATCAGCGCAAAGTGTCCAATTTCAGGAATCATGGTGGGGTCACTTCAATGTTTTGATGGATTGCTGGGCCTTGGCCTGGTCCATGGCGTGCTGAGCTTCAGGCGGCATGTAGTTTTCATCGTGTTTGGCCAACACCTCGGTGGCGACAAACTTGCCGTCGTCCCCCAGCTTGCCTTGCGCAACCACGCCTTTGCCTTCGCGAAACAGGTCGGGCAGGATGCCGGTGTAGGACACGCTCACTTCTTTCGCGGTATCGGTCACAACAAAGGCGACGGTCAGGTTGTCACGCTTGATGGAGCCTTCACGCACCATGCCGCCGACGCGAAAGGTGCGGTTTTTGGGTGCTTCACCCGAGGCGATCTGGCTCGGCGTGAAGAAAAACACCAGGTTGCTCTCGAACGCATTGAGCACCAGATAAGCCGCCAGGGTCAGGGCCGCCAAGCCCCCACCAATGATGGCAGCGCGTTTGTGACGAGGTTTCATGAAGGAGTTCTTTCGGAAAGCTGTTCGTTACGAAGTTGGCCAATAAGTTCCGCCCGTTGACGACGAATGTGCAGCGATTCACCGAGCATGACCAACGCGGTCAAGCCAAAACTGCCCCAGACGTAAAAGGCATAACCGCCCATAGCGAAAAATTCAGAAACACTATTCCACTGCATGTTTGACCCAATCCGTATGACGTTCACGATCAAGAATGATGTTGCGCACCCGCGCCAGCGCAATGGCAATGGCATACATCCAAAAGGCAAAGACCATGATCAACATGCCCCAAAGCATGGTGGTGGCCATGGACGAGCCGGTCGTCATGGACACCGAGGCACCCTGGTGCAGGGTGTTCCACCATTTGACCGAGAAATAAATGATGGGCACGTTGACCACGCCGACCAGCGCCAAGACGGCACAGGCTTTGTCGGCGCGGCGTGGGTCGTCGATGCTGGACTGCAACGCCAGAAAACCGAGGTACAAAAACAGCAAAATCAGCTCGGAGGTGAGCCGCGCGTCCCACACCCACCAGGCACCCCACATCGGCTTGCCCCACAAGGCGCCCGTGACCAATGACAAAAAGGCAAACAGGGCACCAGTCGGC
>CAJAFJ010000143.1 GCA_903938955.1 uncultured beta proteobacterium
ACAGTTGATGTCGATGGTGTGGACATCGCCATCCACGAGCGCACCGAGGTCAGCAAACCATTTTGCGACCTGCTCCGCTTCAAGCGTTTCAGCGACGACACCGCTACGCTGCAAAAACTCAAGAATCAGCCCGCCGTTTTGATCGTGGCCCCCTTGTCGGGTCACTACGCCACGCTGCTGCGCGACACCGTCAAGACCATGCTCAAAGACCACAAGGTCTACATCACGGACTGGAAAAATGCCCGTCTGGTGCCTTTGTCAGAGGGTGAATTTCACCTCGATGACTACGTGAACTACGTGCAGGAATTCATTCGCCACCTGCAAGGCATTTACGGCAATTGCCACGTACTCAGCGTCTGCCAACCCACCGTGCCGGTGCTGGCTGCCGTGTCTTTGATGGCCAGCCGTGGCGAAGTGACCCCCTTGAGCATGACCATGATGGGCGGCCCGATTGATGCCCGCAAATCACCCACGGCGGTGAACAACCTGGCCATGAACAAACCCCACTCCTGGTTTGAGAAAAACGTGATTTACCGCGTGCCAACCAACTTCGCCGGTGCCGGACGCCGTGTGTACCCCGGTTTCATGCAGCACACCGGCTTTGTGGCCATGAACCCCAGCAACCACGCCAAGAGCCATTACGACTACTTTCAGGACCTGATCAAGGGCGACGGTGCCAGCACCGAAGCGCACCGCAAGTTCTATGACGAATACAACGCCGTGCTGGACATGGATGCTGACTACTACCTTGAAACCATCAAGGTCGTGTTCCAGGAATTCAATCTGGTCAACGGCACCTGGGACATCAAAAACGTGGACGGAAAAGTCGAGCGCGTGCGCCCACAGGACATCACCACCACCGCCCTCTTCTCGGTTGAAGGTGAGTTGGACGACATCTCCGGCTCAGGCCAGACCGAAGCCGTCCACAACATCTGCAGCGGCGTGGTTGACTCCGAGCAAAAGCACTTGATCGTGGAAGGCGCAGGCCACTACGGTATTTTTGCCGGTCGCCGCTGGCGCGAAGTGGTGTACCCCGCCGTCAAGGCATTCATCCTGACCCACCAACCGACGGTCAAGGACGTGAATGAAGTCAAAGCCCCTGTGCCTGAAGCCAAAGCGGTTGCAACACCGGTTGCTGCGACAGTCACACCGACGCCCGTCAAGGCGCCTGTAGCCAAAACCAAACCCGTGGCTGCTCCACTAGCGTCCAAGCCTGTAGCGGCTCCAGTAGCAGTGGTGAAACCGATTGCGTCCGCAGTCCAGACCACCATGGTGCCCGTGCCCGCCAAAGCACCTTTGGCGGATGACGCCACAGCCGCACAACTGACTGCAGTGCAGGAAAAATCAGTTGCAGCACAGCCCTCGAAACTCGCGGCTAACACGATAGCCAAGAAGGTCGTACGGAAAAAGTAAAGCTATCGCTCGCCATCCTCGCGGCACTGCCTCAAACGCAGTGCACGCGATGTGGCTACCCGGACTGCGCCGCCTACGCGCAGGCCATCACCGAGGGAGTGGCGGGTATCGATCAATGCCCGCCCGGTGGCCAGCAGGGTATCAACAAACTGGCTGCGATCACAGGTCAGCCCAGCGTGGTGCTGAATCCTGCTCATGGCATTGAAAATCCCCGCGCCATCGCTTTTATAGATGAAAACTGGTGCATCGGCTGCACCTTGTGCATCAAAGCCTGCCCGACTGACGCCATCATGGGCAGCAACAAACTGATGCATACCGTGATTGAGGCCTATTGCACCGGATGTGAGTTGTGCCTGCCCGTCTGCCCAGTGGACTGTATTGAACTAGAAAACGTCACCGGGTTAAACACCGGATGGGATGCCTGGTCTCAGCCACTGGCCGATCTGGCCCGTACACGTTACGAATTTCACAGTCTCAAAGTCAAACGCGACGACCTTGAGAACACCCAAAGACTAGAAAATAAAGCCGTGATGAAACTGGCTGACCTGAGCCACCATTCGCAGCACACCGACCCCGCCGTTCTGGATAAGAAACGCGCTGTAATTGAAGCTGCCTTGGCCCGCGCCCGCGCAAAGCTACAAAACCACGACTAACAGCCGTTAAAATCTTGAGAATTAATAATAACTACAGGAGGAGTTTGTATTACCCAAGTGATACAAACGTAGAAATAAATGAAATCTTCAAAAGACACACACCGCTGATAATGCAGCACCCCGGCAGCAGCATCAGGCGCTGCTAAAAGAAGCTCACGCTTCTGTCTTTAAGCTGCCCCCCAAGCCCCACTAAATGAACTTGACAAAAAATCCAACGGTGCCTC
>CAJAFJ010000144.1 GCA_903938955.1 uncultured beta proteobacterium
CCAGCTGACAGACGCGCACATTGCCAAGATCATCAAGACCTACCAATACCGCGAAGAAGATGCGCGTTATTCACGACGGGTGGGGATGGCGGAGATTGAGAAGAACGAATTCAACCTGAACATCTCGCGCTACATTAGTACGGCGGTTGGTGAAGCGGAGATTGATTTGGCTGCCACGCATGGCGAATTGGTTGAGATTGAGAATGCCATTGCGGCGGCTAAGCAAAAGCACAACGCCTTTTTGAAAGAGCTGGGACTGAAGCTGTTGCCGTGAACGCCATGAATATTCTCCGACCCGATAGTTTCAAAGAGCAGGTTAATCTTCAGGTCAGCTCGCTTGGTTTAAGGCACGAACAGCATCGCCGGGCATTCAAGAACGCGGCGCATCGCCTGCACAAAACCGGCTGCGTCCAGGCCATCCACCACGCGGTGGTCGAACGAGGACGATAAATTCATCATCTGCCGGGCCACCACTGCGCCGTCCCGCATGACTGGCCGCAGCACGATGCGGTTGATGCCGACGATCGCCACTTCTGGCGCATTGATCACCGGCGTCGAGACGATGCCGCCCAGCGGCCCCAGGCTGCTGAGGGTGATGGTCGAGCCGGTGAGTTCGTCGCGTGTGGCCTTGCCGGCGCGTGCGGTGGTCGCCAGGCGCGTCAGCTCTGCCGCCATTGACCACAGGTCGCGCGCTTGCGCCTGGCGCAGCACCGGCACCATCAGGCCGGCCCCGGTCTGGGTGGCGATGCCGATGTGCACCGCGCCATGGCGCGTGATCACACCGGTCTCGTCGTCAAAGCGCGCGTTGATCTGCGGGAACTCGCGTACCGCCAGCACCACGGCGCGCAGCAGCAGGGGCAGCAGCGTCAGGTGCCCGCGCTGCGCCGCCCATTGCGCGTTCAGCTGCGTCCGCAACGCCTCCAGCTCGGTGACATCGACTTCCTCGACATAGGTGAAGTGCGGGATGCGGCGCTTGGCGTCCTGCATGCGCTGGGCGATGCGCCGGCGCAGGCCGATGACCGGTATCTGTTCTTCGTCGTGGCGCGGCGCGATGCCCGCACCGGCAATCGTGCCCGTGCCCGTGCCCGTGCCCGTACCCGTGCCCGTGGCGGCTGGCGTGCCAGAGCCATGCGTGCTCACATGGGCATCCAGATCGGCCTGCAGAATGCGGCCACCGGCACCGCTGATCGCCACCTGCGCTAGGTCGATACCCAGCTCCCAGGCGCGCCGGCGCACGGCGGGCGAGGCGATCGGCTTGTCGACGCCGGTTAGTGCGTCGACCGACTCAGGGCGAAGCGGACTCGCTGTGTCACGCGGCGTGGCAAGGTCAAGAGGTGGCGGAGCCATCTCCGGCGGCACGGCAGGCGCCGTGGCCTGCGGCGCCTTCGACGCAGTAGCGGGCACTTCGCCGCTAGCCTCTGCCCCCGCCACCTGAATGCGGATCAGCTCCGCCCCCACCGCCAGCACCTGGCCGACCGCGCCGCCCAAGGACAGCACCGTGCCGACCACAGGCGAGGGAATCTCGACCGTGGCCTTGTCGGTCATCACATCGGCCAATACCTGGTCCTCGGCCACACGCTCGCCGGGCTGCACATGCCAGGCCACCAGCTCGACTTCGGTGATTCCTTCGCCGAGATCAGGCATCTTGATGACGTGAATTCCGCCCGGTGTGTTCATGTCATTTCTCCATCGCCCGCATGAGCGCCGCGCCCACGCGCGCCGGCCCCGGAAAATAAGCCCACTCCTGCGCGTGGGGATATGGTGTGTCCCAGCCGGTCACACGTTCAATCGGCGCCTCCAGGTGGTAGAAACAATGCTCCTGCACCAGCGCCGTCAGCTCTGCGCCAAAGCCGCTGGTGCGCGTGGCCTCGTGCACCACCACGCAGCGCCTGGTCTTTTTCACCGAGGCGACCACGGTCGGCAGGTCCAGCGGCCAGATGCTGCGCAGGTCGATGATTTCGGCGTCGATGCCGGTCTCGCGCGCGGCCGCCTCGGCCACA
>CAJAFJ010000145.1 GCA_903938955.1 uncultured beta proteobacterium
ACCAATAACGAAGATGAGCAGAATTCGATTTCGCAAACCTCACAAAATCAAACCAGGTGACGCTGGTTTGAAAGTCAAACTTCCTGGATTTATTCCCTGTCTTGAGAGTGTAACCACGGAGACTTGACGGCTCTGAACGCCTGAAGGTCAATCTGAGGGCGCCGCTTCAGGGTTTCTGACTGAGGTGCTTTTCTATGGCCGCTACCAATGCCGGGCTGCCGGGCGTGGTGTCACTGGCGTAGCTGGTGATTTCCTTGCCGCTGCGGTCAATCAGGTACTTGTGAAAGTTCCATTTGGGTGATTTTTCCGTGGCCTTGGCCAGTGCGGCATAAAGTGCCGAGCGGTTCGCGCCTGACACCACGGACTTGGAAAACATCGGGAACTTCACGCCGTAGGTGTTGAAACAGAAGTCGGCAATGTCCTTGCTGGAGCCGGGCTCCTGCTTGCCAAAATCATTGGACGGAAAGCCCAGTACCACCAGCCCCCGGGCCTGGTATTTGGCATACAGGGCTTCCAGCCCTTCGTATTGGCCGGTGTAGCCGCAGTAGCTGGCGGTGTTCACAACCAACACCACTTTGCCCGCGTATTGGCACAGGTTCTGGGGCGCCTCGTCCTGCAGTCGGTTGAATTGGTGCTGCAGGATGGCGGGGCAGGCGGTTGGGGTCGCCGTTTCTGCGAAGGCATGAGGGGCCATGCCGAGGCTGGCCAAACTGAAGATCAGGGCCGTGACGTTGATTTGAAAGCATTTCATGGAGCGGGTTCCTTGGGTTGTCAAAACAGCTTAATCGTTGAATCCTGAATCCCGCGCCTTCTCCAGGCTGCGCCGATCGCGTTTGGTGGGTCGCCCGTGCTCAATGGCCGTGGCCGGCTCGGTGTTCAGACGTCGGTGTTCCGTGGCCAGTTCTCGCCCACGAATGCTTTCAGGCGTTTCCGCATACAACTGCTGCGCCACCGGGGCCGGGCCGCGTTGGTGGCTGATTCCCTGCACCATGATGGTTCGCACCACGGGGCCTTGACGAATCACCACCGTATCACCTGCCTTGATTTCACGCGAGGGTTTGGCATCCTGGCCGTTGACCTGGACACGGCCTTTGCCAATCTCGTCCGTCGCAAGCGAGCGGGTTTTGTAAAAGCGGGCGGCCCACAGCCACTTGTCTATGCGAAGTCGTTCCATGGCGAATCAGTTTGTAGCGGACATTCCAAGCGCGGCAATTCAGCCATGTCAGCCACTCAGAAAGAGCCGATGTAATCTTTTTTACCCACCTCAACCCCGTTGTGCCGCAGGATGGCATACGCGGTGGTGGTGTGGAAAAAGAAATGCGGCAAGCCGTAATTGAAGAGATAGGACTGGCCGGTAAAACGTTTTTCTTTGGGCGTGCCGGCCTGGGTGACGATTTCCCGTGTTGCGGCCTGATCAAACAGGGCTGTATCCAGGCCCGCCATGAACGCCAACACCGTGTCAATGCGCGCCTGCAGGTCGGCAAAAGTCACTTCTGCATCGGCCATTTTGGGCACGTCAACACCGGCCAGCCGGGCGGACACGCTTTTGGCAAAGTCTGTTGCCACCTGGACCTGGCGCAGCAGTGGGAACATGTCGGGAAACAGACGGGCTTGCAGCAGCGCGTTGGTGTCAATCTTCTTATCTTCGACGTGCGCTTGTGCCTTGCTCAAAACCACTTTGAGTCCCCCGAGCATCTGTGTGAAGACGGGAATGGAGGCGGTATAGATAGCGTTGGTCATGGGTTCTTTCATTGAAACAAGCGCGGATTCTCGTTTTATTCCAACAACCGCGCTTCCGACAGGCTATTGCCTGTCGTCGGATCAAGCGATGGCCGCCAGGCGCCAAAGTGAGGTCACTTCGCGTGCGCGTGCATCGTGCAGCGCATCTGTGGTATCGGCCACCTTGGCGTGCAGGGGTTTGGCGTCAATGCGGCTCACCACCTTCAGGCCATTGCTCTCGAACGCAGCCAGCAGTTCTTCACGGGTGCGCAAGCCCAGGTGCTCTGCCAGGTTGGACAAGATCAACCAACCTTCGCCCTTGGGGGCGAGGTGCGCCGTCAGCCCCTTCAAGAAACCGGCCAGCATGCGGCCACCTTCGTCGTACACCGAGTGCTCCAGCGGTGAGCTGGGCCGTGCGGGAATCCAGGGCGGGTTGCACACAATGAGCGATGCACGGCCTTCTGGGAACAGATCCGCCTTGACAACTTGCACCTTGCTTTCCATGCCCAGCCGCGCCAGGTTGTCACGGGCGCAGGCCAGTGCCCGTGGGTCCTGGTCTGTGGCCACCACTTGGTCGACCCCCCGTTTGACCAGCACGGCGGACAAAACACCGGTGCCGGTGCCAATATCAAAGGCGACCAGCGTCGGTTGGCCGGCCAGTTTTTTGGGCAAGTGAACGGTGGCCACCAAATGGATGTACTCGCCTCGCACCGGCGAGAACACGCCGTAATGGGGGTGGATACGGTTGTGGGGGGCCTCGCCCAGGGCCTCAATTTCAACGCCGACCCGACGCCATTCGCGTGCGCTGGTCATGCCAAGTAATTCCCGCAGCGAGGCCACCGAGGCGACTGCGGCTTCATCTGCTGCGCCCCAAGCGTCAGCGATGGCGGCTTTGGCATCGGGCGCGCGGCGCAGGGGGATGCTGTAGTCCGCGTTAAAGGGGATCAGCAGCATGCCGAGCATGCGAGCACGCTGCGATTGGGCCAGCCGGTGCTTGTGAAAAGCCTCGGCCACGGGCACCACTTCCGACGCTTTTTTGCGCTTGCGGGCTGGGACGTTGTCCGCACGGCGGGCCAAGGCTTGCAGCAATTGTTTGGCGTTTTGAAAATCACCGCGCCAGAGCAGGGCGGTGCCCTCGCAGGTCAGCCGGTAGGCGGTGTCTGCGGTGGTGGT
>CAJAFJ010000146.1 GCA_903938955.1 uncultured beta proteobacterium
AGCGGCATGAGCGTGATGGAAATGAGTCACCGGGGTAAGGAGTTCATCTCCATTTACGAGCAAGCCCACGCCGATCTGCGCGAGCTTCTGGCGGTCCCCGACAACTTCAAAATCCTGTTCATGCAGGGTGGCGGCCTGGCTGAAAATGCCATAGTGCCGTTGAATATTTCGCGCGGTGGCTCGACTGACTTTGTAGTCAGCGGCAGCTGGAGCCAGAAGTCGCAGCAAGAAGCGCGCAAATACTGCACGGTCAATATCGCCGCTGACAACGTGACAGAGGGTCACACCACCCTGCCCGATCCTGCCAGCTGGCAACTGACCCAAGGCGCCAGTTACGTGCATGTCTGCACCAACGAGACCATCAACGGTGTCGAATACCACACGCTGCCCGACCTCAAAGCCCTGGGCAGCGATGCCCCACTGGTCATCGATTTCTCATCCCATGTGGCCTCGCGGCCGGTGGACTGGTCGCGGGTTGGATTGGCTTTTGGCGGCGCCCAAAAAAATCTCGGGCCAGCGGGCTTGACACTGGTGGTGGTGCGCGACGACTTGCTGGGCCACGCACTGCCCACCTGCCCCAGTGCCTTCAATTACAAGACCGTGGCCGACAACCAGTCGATGTACAACACACCACCGACCTACTCGATTTACATCGCCGGCTTGGTGTTTAAGTGGCTCAAACGCCAGGGTGGCATCGCCGCAATGGAAGCGCGCAACATGGCCAAAGCAGCGCTCCTGTACGACGCCATCGACAACTCGCAGCTGTACCAAAACAAAGTCGCCAGCAACTGCCGCTCCCGCATGAACGTACCATTTTTCTTGCGTGACGAAAGCCTGAATGCCGCCTTTTTGACCGGTGCCAGCGCCAGGGGCCTGTTGCAGCTCAAAGGCCATAAATCGGTCGGTGGCATGCGGGCCAGCATCTACAACGCGATGCCTATTGAAGGCGTGCAGGCGCTGGTAGGCTACATGCAGGAATTTGAAAAAACAAAAGCCTGACAGACCTGGGCTTCTCCACTCAATCTAAACACTCTTCTTCATGGCGAAAACCCTTCCCGAATTACGCACGCAAATCGACGCTCTTGATCTGGAGTTGTTGACGCTATTGAACCGCAGGGCGTCACTGGCCCATGAAGTTGGCGAAATCAAACGGGTGGACGGCTCCCCGGTTTTTCGCCCGGAACGCGAAACCCAGGTCATCAGCAGTCTGCAAGCCGCTAACCCCGGACCGTTGAAAAAAACCAGCGTAGCCGTGATCTGGCGCGAAATCATGTCGGCCTGCCGCGCGTTGGAAGCGGCACAACGGGTAGCCTACCTGGGCCCAGCCGGCACCTTCAGCGAACAGGCGGCACTGCAGTTTTTTGGCTCCAGCATTGAACGGGTGATGTGCGTCAGCATTGACGAAGTGTTTCGCTCCACGGCGGGCGGTGGGGCCGAATTTGGCGTCATTCCCATCGAAAACTCCAGCGAAGGCGTGATCTCGCGCTCGCTTGATTTGCTGCTGAACTCGCCTCTGCACATCGTGGGTGAAACCAGCTTTTTGGTGCGCCACAACGTGCTCCGGCTCAGCCCCACGCTGGCGGGCATTGAAGTGATTTACGCGCATCCGCAAGCCCTCGCCCAGTGCCAGGACTGGCTCACCACCCACCTGCCCCATGCCGAGCGGCGAGCCGCATCCAGTAACGCCGAAGGTGCGCGCCTGGCGGCCACCAACCCGGCCTGGGCGGCGATTGCCAGCGAACGGGCCGGCAGCGAATTTGGCCTGCATGTGGCATCCCCTGCAATTCAGGACGATGCCTTCAACCGCACCCGCTTCGCCGTGGTCTGCCTGCCGCAAACCCTGCCCGCACCCGAGGCCACCGGCAATGACTGCGTGAGCCTGATTGTCTCGGTGCCGAACAAACCCGGCGCCGTGCATGACCTGCTGATGCCGCTCAAAACCCACGGTGTCTCCATGACCCGGTTCGAGTCACGCCCAGCCCGTTCGGGTCAATGGGAATATTATTTTTACATCGACATTCAAGGCCACCCTTCACAGCCTCATGTGGCGGCCGCGCTCAAAGAACTCCAGTCCCTGAGTGCGTTTTACAAAGTGCTTGGCACCTACCCTGCGGACGCATGATGTTTGAACAACTCGGACTCATTGGCTGTGGTTTGATGGGCGGCTCGTTTGCCCTGGCCCTGCGTCGTGCGGGCCTGGTCAAACGGGTGGTGGGCTACAGCAAGTCACCCTCCACCACCGAACGCGCCCGCAAAATGGGCGTGATTGATGTGGAAGCGCCCTCGGCCTTGCTGGCGGTATCGGGCGCCGACATTGTGTTGATTGCGGTGCCGGTGTCGGCGACCGAGGCCACCTTCAAAGCCATCAAGCACCTGGTTACACCGCAGATGCTGATCATGGATGTCGGCTCCACCAAGCGTGATGTGATTGATGCCGGGCGTCGGGCCCTGCGCGAGCAAATTGGCTCCTTTGTGCCCGCGCACCCGATTGCCGGCAAAGAGGTCTCGGGCGTCGAGCATTCTGACGCGGACCTGTACCACGGCAAACAAGTCATCCTGACACCGATTGAACGCACCTTGACGGTTCAATTGCAAAAGGCCGTCGATGTCTGGACAGCCCTGGGTTGCCGCGTGGTCCAGATGTCACCCGAGTCGCACGACGCTGCATTTGCCGCCGTCAGCCACCTGCCGCACCTGATCTCGTTTGCCTTGATGAACGCGATCTCGGGCCAACCGCAAGGCAACGATTACCTGTCGCTGGCCGGCCCGGGGTTTCGTGATTTCACCCGTATCGCGGCCAGTGACCCTCAGGTCTGGCGCGACATCATGTTGTCCAACCGTGAAGAGTTGTTGGCCCAATCCCAAATTTTCCAACGTCACCTCCAGGCGCTGGAACTCATGATCTCCAGCAGCAACAGCGATGCCCTTGAAGGCTTGATCAAACAAGCCAGCCAGACGCGCGCCCACTGGAGCATGGCAAAGTCCCAAAAATAATGTTCACGACCGCTTTTTTAGATATTCCGCACCTCGCCACCGCCGGCGGCACGATTGTGCTGCCGGGCTCCAAAAGTATTTCCAACCGGCTGCTGCTGCTGTCAGCACTGAGCCAGGGCACCACCACGCTGCATGACCTGCTGGATTCAGACGACACCCGCGTCATGCTGGAAGCCTTGCGGCAACTCGGTTGCGGCATTCGTCAAAGCGGTCATACGGTCGAAATCGACGGTCTGGGGGGGCAAATCAAGTGTCCCAAAGCCGACCTGTTCATGGGCAATGCGGGCACCGCCATTCGCCCCCTGACGGCCGCGCTGGCGGTGATCGGCGGCGATTTCGAGTTGCGCGGCATTCCCCGCATGCACGAGCGCCCGATTGGCGACCTGGTCGATGCGCTGCGCCAACTCGGCTGCCACATCGATTACCTGGGGCAGGATGGTTTTCCGCCGCTGCGTATTGGCCAACCCACACTGACGCTGGACGCGCCGATCCGGGTACGGGGTGATGTGTCAAGCCAGTTCCTGACGGCCCTGCTGATGGCGCTGCCGCTGGTGGCGAAAAAAGACGTCGTCATTGAAGTCGTGGGCGAGTTGATCTCGCGCCCCTACATTGAAATCACGCTCAACCTGCTGGCCCGTTTTGGCATCCAGGTAGTGCGCGACGGCTGGCAAAAATTCACCATTCCCGCCGGTAGCCAGCTCACCTCGCCCGGCACCCTGCATGTGGAAGCCGATGCCTCATCGGCCAGCTACTTCATCGCGCTGGGCGCACTGACAACCGCAACGCCAGGCCAACCGGGCGTACGGATTGAGGGCGTGGGCGCCGACTCCATCCAGGGCGACATTCGCTTTATTGAAGCCGCACAAATGATGGGTGCCCAAGTGACAAGCGGCCCCAACTGGCTGGAAGTGTCACGCGGCAGCTGGCCCTTGAAAGCCATTGACCTCGACTGCAATCACATCCCCGATGCGGCGATGACACTGGCGGTGATGGCCTTGTATGCCGAGGGCAGCACCCGGCTGTTCAACATTGCCAGCTGGCGCGTCAAGGAAACTGACCGCATTGCCGCCATGGCAAACGAGCTGCGCAAACTGGGCGCCACCGTGGAAGAAGGCGCTGATTTCATCCGCGTCACACCACCCGCCACCGTGGCCGACTGGCAAGCCGCCAGTATCCACACCTATGACGACCACCGCGTCGCCATGTGCTTTTCGCTGGCCGCCTTCAACCCGGCAGGCCTGCCCGTGCGCATTGAAGACCCAAAATGCGTCGCCAAGACCTTCCCCGATTATTTTGAAGCCTTGTTCACCTTGGTGAAAACGCCCACGCAAGCCATCCCCGTGATCTGCGTGGACGGCCCGACCGCGTCCGGCAAAGGCACACTGGCCTCGACGCTGGCCAAAGAACTGGGCTACCACTTTCTGGACTCCGGCTCGCTGTACCGCATCACGGCCCTGGCCGCCTTGCAAGCGGGTTTGACATTGGCCTACGAACATGAACAAGCGATTGCCGACATGGCGACACGTCTGTCGATCCAGTTTGCCAATGATCGTGTCCTGCTGAACGGCGCCGATGTTAGTGATGCGATCCGCACCGAAGAGGCGGGCATGAACGCCTCCAAAGTGTCTGTTTTGCCGAAAGTCCGGCAGGCGCTGGTTGACTTGCAGCATAGTTTCCGCCAGTTGCCTGGCCTGGTGGCCGATGGACGCGACATGGGCACGGTCATCTTCCCCGAGGCACCGCTGAAGCTGTTTTTGACCGCCAGCGCCGAAAAACGCGCAGAAAGACGCCACAAGCAATTGATTTCAAAGGGAATTTCAACTACACTCCCGTCTCTTCGCGCGGACTTGGAAGCACGCGACGCCAGGGACTCCTCCCGCAGCGTCGCCCCCCTCAAGCCTGCACAAGATGCCTTGCTGCTGGACAACTCAGATTTGACGATTGAAAAATCAGTCGATCTGGTGTTGAACTGGTGGCAAGACAAGCAGCCTTTCAGCGCAATCTGAAGGGCACCCCCGGTCCACACCAACCTTCTCGCGCTGCTCAAGCGCACTGCTGGTGTGGTTCAACAAACTAACCCGCGGAACCCTCCGCATCAAAAAATGTCAGAATCTTTTGCCGCCCTATTCGAAGAATCGCTACAACGCACAGAAATGCGCCCAGGCGAAGTTATCACTGCTGAAGTGGTACGTATCGAGCACAGCTTTGTCGTTGTTAACGCTGGCCTCAAGTCTGAAGCCTACGTGCCGCTCGAAGAATTCAAGAGTGACAAGGGCGAAATCGAAGTCCAGGTTGGCGACTTCGTGTCGGTGGCCATTGGCTCCATCGAAAATGGCTACGGCGACACCATTCTGTCGCGCGACACCGCCAAGCGTCTCGCTTCGTGGATGAGCCTGGAAAAAGCCCTGGAAACCGGCGAATTCGTGACCGGCACCACCAGCGGCAAAGTCAAGGGTGGTCTGACCGTTTTGGTCAACGGCATCCGCGCTTTCCTGCCCGGTTCGTTGGTTGAC
>CAJAFJ010000147.1 GCA_903938955.1 uncultured beta proteobacterium
CCATCGGCTCCAACATCATTGCGCGTGAATCCATCAAGGCGCTGCGCAAGAACGTGATTGCCAAGTGCTACGGCGGTGATATTTCACGCAAACGCAAGCTGCTGGACAAGCAAAAAGAAGGTAAAAAACGCATGAAGCAGATTGGTTCGGTCGAAGTGCCGCAAGAAGCATTTCTGGCAATTTTGCGGGTGGACGGCTAATGCAAGCCCTGACTTCCCTCATTCTGGCCGCCTTTGTCGGTTACGCGGGTTCCTGGTACTTCGGCATGGTCGAAGGCAATTTTGCGCTGCTCTTGTTTTTGGCGACGGTCGTCACCGGTGCCTACTGGGTGGCGGAGCGCTTCTACTTTTTCCCGCAGCGCCAACAAGCCGCCGCCCTGGTCGAAGCTGGTGCGGCCCAGCGCCGCGCGGAACTGGTCAAACAAGGCATCAACCCGGGCGATGTGGATGTGTCCGAAGCCAAAAACCGTATCCTCGCCCAGCCCTGGTGGCTTGACTGGACTGCTGGACTGTTCCCGGTGATCATCGCCGTCTTCTTTTTGCGTTCGTTTTTGTTTGAGCCGTTCAAGATTCCGTCAGGCTCCATGATTCCGACGCTGCTGGTAGGCGACCTGATTTTGGTCAACAAGTTTCACTACGGCGTGCGCTTGCCAGTGATCAATACCAAAATCACCGAGGGCAACGCCGTCCAACGTGGCGACGTGATGGTGTTTCGCTACCCGCCCAAACCGAGTCTGGACTACATCAAGCGCGTCGTCGGCGTACCGGGTGACGAAGTGGCCTACCTGAACAAGCGCTTGACCATCAATGGCAAAGCGATCGAGACCGTGGCGTTGCCCGAGTTTTTTGACGAAGACATGATGCGTTACTTCAAGCAGTACGAAGAGTCGCTGGGCGACAAGAAGCACCGCTTGCTGAACGACGATGATCGCCCGGCGTTTGTGCCCGGGGCGGATGATTTTGTCTTCAAAAAGAACTGCCACTACAGCGTTGAAGGTGTGGTGTGCAAGGTGCCTGAAGGCCATTACTTCATGATGGGCGACAACCGCGATAATTCGCTGGATTCGCGCTACTGGGGTTTTGTGCCTGACAAGAACATCGTCGGCAAGGCGTTTTTTGTCTGGATGAACTTCAGCAGTCTCAAGCGCATCGGGTCGTTCAATTGACATCACTCACTAGCAGGGGAAACGTATGACGCATCCATTCAAGTCCAAACAACGTGGCCTGTCTCTCATCGGTCTTTTGGTGGTCGGCGGTTTGCTGGCTGTCGTGGGCGTGGTGGGTGCACAAATTGTGCCCACCGCCATCGAATACCAGGCGGTCCTGAAAGCCGTGAACAAGGCGCGTGAAGGCAATAGCGTGGCTGAAGTGCGCAGTATTTTTGACAAGGCGACCGCCATCGACAACATCAGCTCTATCTCTGGCAAGGACATTGCCGTGACCAAAGAAGGTGACAAGATCGTGGTGAGTTTTGCCTACCAGCGCGAAATTCATTTGACGGGCCCGGCTTGGCTGACCCTGAAATATGCCGGGCGCTCCAAATAATGCACCGGTTTAGTCTTTTGAAAAAGTCCGCAGCGTGAACCCAGGTTTGTTAGCGCTGCAAGCTCGCTTGCAGCATGAATTCAAAAATCCCAGCCTCCTGACCCAGGCCGTGACACACCGCAGTTTTTCGGTCGACCACTACGAGCGCCTCGAATTTTTGGGTGATGCGGTGCTGAACCTGGCCGTGGCCGATTTGCTCTACACCCGTCTCGGCGCGCTCCCTGAGGGCGACTTGTCCCGGATTCGTGCCAATCTGGTCAAACAAGACACGCTGCATCAGTTGGCGGTGGAGTTGGGCTTGCCTGACATCCTGCGCCTGGGTGAAGGCGAGGCGCGTTCGGGCGGTCAAAAGCGGCCGTCCATTCTGGCCGATGCGGTGGAGGCCCTGATTGGCGCGGTTTACCTCGACGCGGGTTATACGGCGGCGCAAGCGCTGGTGCATCGTTTGTTCAAGGCGGTGGAAATCAACCCGACCATGCAAGCCATTGGCAAAGACCCCAAGACCGAATTGCAGGAATGGTTGCAGGGCCGAAAAATGAACCTGCCGCTTTACAGCGTGGTCGGCACGCAAGGTGCCGCGCACAAGCAGACGTTTGACGTCCAGTGCGAAATTCTCGAACTTAATTTTTCTGAACGTGGCATTGGCGGCTCGCGCCGTGCTGGCGAACAGGCCGCAGCTGCCGCCATGCTGCTCACTATCAAGGCAAAAGCCAAATCATGACTACGACCAAATTAATCCCTGCCCAGGCAGAAGACACCGGCGCTGAAGGCCAAAATGACATCGAAAGCATGCTCAAGAGCATGCGCGTCGCAGCCCCAGCTGAAGGCGCGGTGGAAGGCCAACGCTGTGGCCTGATCGCCATCGTCGGCAAGCCCAACGTCGGCAAATCAACCTTGATGAATGCCCTGGTTGGCCAAAAGATCAGCATCACCTCACGCAAGGCGCAAACCACGCGGCACCGCATCACCGGCATGCACACGGTGGGGGCCAGCCAGTTTGTGTTTGTGGACACACCCGGTTTTCAGACCCTGCATGGCAATGCGCTGAACAAGTCACTCAACAAGACTGTGGTCGGTGCAGTGGCTGATGTGGATTTGATTTTGTTTGTGGTGGAAGCGGGCAGTTTCACCCCGGCGGATGCACGTGTGCTGGCGCTACTGGGTAAAAACATCCCCACGCTGTTGATTGCCAACAAGCTGGACAACGTGCACCGCCGGGGCGATATTGCGCCTTGGCTGCAAACCATGCAGGAAAAGCACAGTTTTGCCGAATTTGTGCCTATGTCGGCCAAGAGCGCCAA
>CAJAFJ010000148.1 GCA_903938955.1 uncultured beta proteobacterium
CAGTCGGCACCCATCTCTACAACATCAAACAAAAACTGGGTTTGAATAACCAGGCAGAAATGACCTTGCTGGCCGTGCGGCACGGACTCATCAACGTGACCGAGTAGCGCTACCGGCGTAACACGACTCGCGTCAACGTCCGGCCGTACTCAAGGACGAATGAGGATGAGCTGCGTCTCCGTGTTTTGCGTGCTGTCATACGTCATGTTCGTGCCGGTGACATTCGTGATGCTGAGGGTCGAGGCCGTGGTGGTCAGCGGCAACTTGCTGCTGGTGAGCTTGCAACTACCGGTTGAGCCGGTGACGCAACTCTTGGCACCGCCGGGGTTGAAACTACCACTGACCGTGGCGTTGGCCACCGCCGCGCTGGTACTGACATCGCGGACAGAAACGGTGGCCGCCGCATTCCAGCCAGATTTCGTTTTAGTCGATGCCGCATCGATCGACTGGACCGCCACCACCTGCTTGACCACCGTGACCGGCGCGCCGGTGAGCAGCGAGTAGACCAGCAAGTTGGGCGAACCGGTCCCGATCGAGGTGAGCTGATTGGCAGAGGCCTGCGCCTTCAGGAAGGTGGTGACGTCGAGCGGGCTGGCCGTCGGATTGGCGGCCAGCGCCAAAGCCGCAACACCGGCCACATGGGGCGACGCCATGGACGTGCCACTCAGTTTCGTCGTCGCATTGGCGGCGCTGAACCAGGCTGACGTGATGCCGCTGCCGGGCGCAAACAGGTCCAGGCAGCTGCCGAAATTGGAGTACGAGGCCCGGGCATCGGTGTCGTCGGTCGCGCCCACGGTGATCGCCGAAGGCTCGCTGGCTGGCGAGGTTTTACAAGCGTTCACCTTGCTGTTACCGGCGGCCACCACCATGGTCACGCCTTGGCCCACGGCACCGGCAACGGCCGCATTCACCGCCGTCGAGACAGCGCTCATGCCCAGCGACATATTGGCAACTGCCGGCCGCAGTGGGCTGGCCGCCACCCAGTTGATCCCGGCGATGACACCGCTGGATGAGCCTGAACCGCCGCAATCAAGCACCCGCACCGGAATGATCGTAACGCCCTTGGCCACGCCAAATTCCGTGCCGCCCACCGTGCCCGCCACATGGGTGCCGTGGCCAGCGCAGTCTGACGTGTTGCTGCTGTTAATGAGGCCTGCGCTGTCTGGCGCCACGTTGTAGCCAGGTAGGAGGCGCCCCGTGAACTCGATGTGGTCCGCACGGATGCCGGTGTCAATGATGAAAGCGTTGACACCAGCGCCCGTGTAGTTGTAGTGGTACAACACGTCCAGCGGGCGCGTCACCTGGTCGATTCGGTCCAGCCCCCAGGTCGCATTACTTTCGGTTTGCGCCACGGTAGTTTCTTGCAGGGCAACGGTCTGATCTTGCTCGATGTAGTCCACATTCGGCCGGTTTCTCAGCGCTTGCACCGCCGCGTCTGGCAGCGTGGCAGCAAAGCCTTTGAGGGCCTGGGTGTAGACGTGGTGAACTTGTCCGCCGTAGTTTTTGCCAATGGCCGCGGCTTCGGCCGGCACATCATTGACTGTGGCTTTGAACACCACGATGTAGCGCCCGGGGATCGGTCGCGATGAACCAAACGCCTTCGCGGGCAATTCCAGTGGCGGCTGCGCCAGCGCGACCCCGGTATGCAAGGCGCCGATGGCGCCCAAACTCATAGCAAGCAGGGTGGATTTCAGGCTTGTGTTCATGGTTTTTAAAAAGTAGTTTTGTGCAACGTTTGCAAGTTTATGCTGAAGCTTGGTATAGATGTTTAACATTTTTCCGATAAATTGGCGGGAATAAGCCAGCGCGCAACGCCTGTTATTTCATACAGTAACATCGGCACATGGCTAAAGAAAAATCTGTTTACGTTTGCGCCGACTGCGGCGGCACCAGCCCCAAATGGCTGGGCAAATGCCCCAGCTGCAACGCCTGGAACACGCTGATTGAATCGGTGGCCGAGAGCGCGCTCCCCACCAAAAACCGTTTCGCTTCACTTGCCAAAACCGCCGAGGTCGTGACTCTCGGCGACATCGACGCGGTCGACATGGCGCGCACCCCCACCGGCCACGAAGAATTGGACCGGGTGCTGGGCGGCGGCATTGTCGAAGGCGGCGTGGTGCTGATTGGCGGTGACCCCGGCATTGGCAAGTCCACTCTGCTCTTGCAGGCGCTGGATTCGCTGCAACGCAGCGGGCAAAACACCTTGTACGTGACCGGCGAAGAAAGCGGTGCGCAAGTGGCGCTGCGCTCACGCCGCCTCGGGCTCGACAACTCACAGGTCAAGGTGCTGGCCGAAATTCAGCTCGACAAAATTCTCGCCACGCTTAACGCCACACAGCCTGACATTGCGGTGATCGACTCGATCCAGACCGTGTACTCCGACCAACTCACCTCGGCCCCCGGCTCGGTGGCGCAGGTGCGCGAGTGCGCGGCGCACCTGACGCGCGCGGCCAAGGCCAGCGGCGTGTGCATCGTGCTGGTCGGCCACGTCACCAAAGAAGGCACGCTGGCCGGGCCGCGCGTGCTGGAGCACATGGTGGACACGGTGCTGTACTTTGAGGGCGACACGCATTCGAACTTTCGCCTGATTCGCGCCATCAAAAACCGCTTTGGTGCGGTAGATCGG
>CAJAFJ010000149.1 GCA_903938955.1 uncultured beta proteobacterium
AAAAGTAAGCGGGTGTTTTCAGCACATCCTGCAACCACAGGCCAATCGCCTCCGGCACACCCGCGCGGGTGATCAGGAAGGCAAACAGACCGGCGTTGGCAATGATGAACATGATCACCGCCGACGACATCACCGACTTGCGCAGGATGGTGTAGAGGTCAGGAATCTTGATCTCGCGGTACACCAGCATGCCGATGATCAGTGAATAAAACACCGCCACCGCCGACGCCTCGGTCGGCGTGAAAATGCCACCGTAAATGCCGCCCAGAATGATGACCGGCATCAACAGCGCCCAACCGGCTTGCCAGGTCGCTTTGCCAACCGACAAACGGCCGTCACCATCGTTCTTGCCCCAGCCTTTGATGCGGCAATAGACCCAGACAAACAACATCAAGGCCAGGCTGATCAGAATGCCCGGGCCAAAACCGGCGATAAACAGTTCACCAATCGAGACTTCAGCGCTCACGCCGTACAAAATCATCGGGATCGACGGCGGAATGATCACGCCCAACTCGGCACTGGTGGCTTGCAAGGACGCCGCCCAGGTAGTGGGATAACCGTGCTTGATCAACGCCGGAATCAGGATCGTGCCAATGGCAAAGGTGGTCGCCACCGACGAGCCCGACACCGCCGCAAAGATCATGCAGGTCAGCACGCAAGTCATGGGCAAGCCACCCTGCACACCGCCGACCAGGCTCTTGGCAAACTCCACCAGGCGGCGCGAAATGCCGCCGGTTTCCATGATGTTGCCGGCCAGAATAAAGAACGGAATGGCGGCCAACGGAAACTTGTTGATCGAATTGAACATCTCCTTCACGGAGATCAACATATTGGCATCCGCCACCTGGATGCCCAGCACCGAGGCCAGGCCGATCGAGACGGCGACCGAGACGGTGAGGGCAAAACACAGCACCATCGTGCTCAACATAACGGCGGTCATTGCGCAGTCTCCAATTCAAGACGCTGGGGGTCCAGCAAGTTACCCACGATGCCGATCATGCTCAGCACACCGCCCACCGGCATGGCCAGGTAGGCCCAGAACATCGAGATCGATTCCAGTCCGCTCATGGTTTGCACCTGGCCGCGCAGGGTGTAGTCCCAACCCCACCAGACGATGACGATCACCAGGCTCAGGGCGGCCAGGCACACCACCCAGTCCAGCAGCCGGCGCAGGCGCGGCGGGCTCCAGCGGTAGAGCACATCCACACTCACCATGGCGCCCTGGCGAAACGCCATGGGAATGGCCAGAAACACCATCCAGATCAGGCTGAAGCGGATCAGCACCTCGGTCCACTCGGCCGGCATTTCAAGCACAAAGCGGGTGATGATCTGGAACATGGCCAGTGAGGCCGAGAGCAGCAGCATGGCGCAGGCGACGTACATCGCCAGCCCGCTGGTCGTTCGCTCCAACTGGAGAAATTTGTCTTTCATTTCGGTCTCGATATGAAATAAAGATGAATAAAAAAACGCCCGAAATTTTTGAGTCTTCGGGCGCCGGGCGCTACAAAAAGCGAGTCAATTACTTGACGTTGCGGATGCGGTCAATATTGGCTTTGCCGAACTGCTTTTCAAAGTCGGCATAAACCGGGGCCAGCGTGGCGACAAACTTGGCCTTGTCCACGTTTTCGACCACCGTCATGCCCTTGCCGCGCAGGTAGGACACGCCCATGGCATCGTCCGCATCGACCCGTGCACGGTTGGCTTTGACGGCAACTTTGGCGGCATCCAGAAACACCTGTTTGTCGGCGGCGCTGAGCTTGTCGAAGCTGCCCTTGTTCATCAGGAAGATGGCGGGCGAGTAGACGTGGCCGGTCAACGACACGTGTTTTTGCACCTGGTCAAACTTGGCCGCCATGATCACGGACAAGGGGTTTTCCTGGCCGTCAACCGTGCCTTGTTGCAGGGCAGTAAACACCTCGGTCATGGCCATCGGCGTGGTCACAATGCCCAGGCCTTTGTAGGCGGCGACGTGCACCGGGTTTTCCATGGTGCGCAGCTTCAGGCCTTTCAGATCGTCCGGCGTGTTGATGGCGCGCTTGTTGTTGGTCATGTTGCGAATGCCGTTCTCGCCCCAGGCCAAGGCCTTGAAGCCTTTGGATTCGAACTTGGTCAGCATTTCCTGGCCGATGGGGCCGTCCAGCACGGCGCGGGCGTGCGCCTTGTCACGGAACAAAAAGGGAATGTCCAGAATCTTGGCATCGGGCACAAAGTTGGGCACCGGGCCGGAGGACGAGAACGTCAACTCCTGGGTGCCGAGTTGCACCGCTTCGATCGATTCGCGCTCACCGCCGAGGGAGCCCGAGTAAAAAGTTTGAATCTTGATGCGGCCACCGGTGCGGGCATCCACCTCCTTGGCGAAGGTGTCAATCGCAATGCCCTGGTGTGAGTTTTGCGCGATGGCGATGTTGATCTTCATGGCGGTTTGCGCTGCAGCAGTTGCCACAAAACCTACCGCCAAAGAGAGGCTGATAAACAGTTTGCTTAATTTCACGTGATGTCTCCTGGGTTTATAAGTAGCTAAAGTTGTATGACAACTTTTGAATATTATCGGCTTGCCGGTTTCACGGCATCGGTGTTTTCCCTGACGTACTCCCTGATAATTTCTTCAAAACTGGTCTCGGGCAGCAAGCCCAATCCGCGCGCCCGCTCGGCATGAATCACCGCCGGCCAGGCGTTAACAATGCTGTTGATCGCCGGGTCCGGCGTCCAGTCGATCAGGGCCGCCACCGCAGGCCCGGCGACACGCGCCAGCGCCTGCGCCATCTCGCCGGGGGTGGTGGTCAGGGCCGGTAAATTCAGGCCGGTGCGCGGTCCCCAGGCGGCGTCGCTGGCCTCGGCGGCACAGACCAGACCCAGCACCGTGCGACCGGGTGAAGACAGGGCCACCGGCGTCTCGGGCGGCACCGGGCAGATCGCCCGCACCCCCGCCAGCGGCTCACGCAGCATGCCGCTCAAAAAGCTCGACGCCGCACCGTTGGGGCGCCCCGGGCGCACGCTGACCGTCATCAGGCGCACGTTGCGGCCTTGCACAAAACCTTTGCGCGTGTAGTCGGCCACCAGTTGCTCACCAATAAATTTCTGGATGCCGTAGCTGCTTTGCGGCGTCGGCAAGGTGTTGTCTTCAATCGCCGGTGGCAGCGGTTGCGCAGCGGTGTTGCCAAAGACGGCCAGCGAGCTGGCAAACACCACCATCGGTTTTGTTTTCAGGGCGCGGCAGCTCTCCAGCAGTGTCAGCGTAGCGGCAAAGTTGCTGCGCATGCCGAGGTCAAAATCAGCCTCGCATTCGCCGCTGACCGCTGCGGCCAGATGGAACACCACCGCGGTCTGGGCGGTCACGACCGGCGTGGCCGAGTCTTTCGCCTCCAGCAGCGCATTGAGGTCGCCGATCAAGGCGGTGACGCGGGCGTCAGCCATCAGGTCGTCAGGCGGTGCCGCACGGTCTACCAGCGTGATGCGGCCGATGGCCACCGGGGCTGCGCCAGCGAGCGACAGCTGGCCTTGTGCCAGCAGGGTGCGCGCCAGGCGCACGCCCAGAAAGCCGGCACCGCCGGTGATCACGATCTGGCAGGGTGGGGTGGTTGGGGGGTTTTGAATCGACATGAAGACTCCTCGTTAATTTGTTTAATGACCCCAGCGCAGCACCATCGGGTCCAGGCGCTGGGCGACTTCGATCAGGCCGGCACGCACGGCCGGGTGCATGCTGGGCCAGGGGTGGCGCGGCGCTTCGCAGGCAATCACGCCACCGGCTTTCATCAGCGCCTTGGCGCTCAGGATGCCGCCCTGGCGGTTTTCATAGTTGATCAACGGCAGCCATTGCTGGTACAGCGCCATGGCCTGCTCGCGCTGGCCGGCCGCGTAGGCGTCCACGATCCGGCGGATGCCGTCGGGGTAGCCGCCGCCGGTCATGGCGCCGGTGGCCCCGGCGTCCAGATCGGGCAGCAGGGTGATGGCTTCCTCGCCGTCCCACGGGCCTTCAATGGCGGAGCCACCCAAGCGAATCAGCTCACGCAACTTGGAGGCGGCGCCGGCGGTTTCGATCTTGAAGTACGCCACCTGTTGAATCTCTTTCGCCATGCGGGCCAGAAAGGCGGCCGACAGCGGCGTGCCACTGGCGGGCGCATCCTGAATCATGATCGGGATGTCCAGCGCATCGGACAGGCCGGCGTAGAACTCGTAAATCTTGTCCTCGGACACGCGGAAGGTGGCGCCGTGGTACGGCGGCATCACCATCACCATGGCCGCGCCCTGCGCCTGCGCCCGCAGACTGCGCTGGGCACACACCTGGGTGCTGAAGTGGGTGGTGGTGACGATCACCGGCACCCGGCCCGCGACGTGTTCCAGCATGGTGCGGGTCAGGATTTCGCGCTCGTCGTCCGACAGCAAAAACTGCTCGGAGAAGTTGGCCAGGATGCACAGGCCGTTGGCGCCGGCGTCGATCATGAAATCGACACAGCGTTTCTGGCTGGCGAGGTCCAGTTCACCATTCTCATGAAAGGTGGTGGGCACGACCGGGAAAACGCCTTGGTAGCGGGCTGGAATGTTTGAGCTCATGCGATCACCGTTTGAATAGTCGGGTCAGTGCGAATGTTTGGGCACGGCGGCGCCACGGCAGCCGACCAGAAAGTCGAAGTCGCAGCCTTCATCGGCTTGCAGCACCTTGTCGATATAGAGCTGCTGGTAGCCGCTCTTGGGCGTTGCCACGGCTTGCGCCTGCTGGGCTTCACGCGCCACATGGCGCTGGGCGATTTCTTCATCGCTCACTTCCAGATGCAGCTTGCCGGCGGCGCTGTCCAATTCAATCCAGTCACCGTCGCGCACAATCGCCAGCGGGCCACCGGCAGCGGCTTCAGGCGCGACGTGCAACACCACCGTGCCGTAAGCGGTGCCGCTCATGCGGGCGTCCGAGATGCGCACCATGTCGGTGATGCCTTGCGCCAGCAGCTTGGGCGGCAAGCCCATGTTGCCGACTTCGGCCATGCCGGGATAGCCCTTGGGGCCACAGTTTTTCAGCACCATCACGGAGTTGGCATCGACGTCGAGGTCGGGGTCGCCAATGCGCGCTTTGTAGTGGTCAAAATCCTCAAACACCACGGCTTGGCCGCGGTGTTTCATCAGCGCCGGGGTGGCGGCGGAGGGCTTCAGCACCGCGCCGCGCGGCGACAGGTTGCCGCGCAAGATGCACATGCTGCCATCGGCCACCAGCGGTTTGTCCAGCGGGCGAATCACTTCGGCGTTGTGGATGGGGGCGTCCAGCACGTTGTCCCAGATCGACTTGCCGTTGACGGTGAGCGCGTCCTTGTGCGGCAGCAAGCCGCCCTCGCCCAAGCGGCGCAACACGCCGGGCAAACCGCCGGCGTAGTAAAAATCTTCCATCAGAAAACGGCCCGACGGCTGCAGGTCGACCAGCGTGGGCGTGCCCTTGCCGACGTGAGTCCAGTCTTCGAGTTCCAGCGGCACGCCGATGCGTCCGGCAATCGCCTTGAGGTGAATCACGGCGTTGGTGGAGCCGCCAATGGCGGCGTTGACACGGATCGCGTTCTCGAATGCCTCGCGCGTCAGCACCTTGGACAGTTTCAGGTCTTCCCAGACCATGTCCACAATGCGCATGCCCGACATGTGCGCCAGCACGTAGCGCCGTGCATCGACCGCTGGAATGGCGGCGTTGTGCGGCAGCGAGGTGCCCAGCGCCTCGGCCATGCAGGCCATGGTGGAGGCCGTGCCCATGGTGTTGCAGGTGCCGGCCGAGCGCGACATACCGGCTTCGGCCGACATGAACTCATTGAGCGAGATTTTGCCGGCCTTGACCGCTTCGTGTAATTGCCAGACCACGGTGCCGGAGCCAATGTCGCGGCCTTCGTGCTTGCCGTTCAGCATCGGGCCACCGGTGACGACGATGGTCGGAATGTCGCAACTGGCCGCGCCCATCAGCAAGGCGGGCGTGGTCTTGTCGCAGCCCACCAGCAGCACCACGGCGTCCATCGGGTTGCCGCGAATCGACTCTTCCACGTCCATGCTGGCGAGGTTGCGCGTCAGCATGGCGGTCGGGCGCAGGTTGGACTCGCCGTTGGAAAACACCGGGAACTCGACCGGGAAACCACCGGCCTCGGAAATGCCGCGCTTGACATGCTCAGCAATCTTGCGGAAATGGGCGTTGCAGGGGGTCAGCTCGCTCCAGGTGTTGCAGATGCCGATGATGGGTTTGCCCTGGAACTCGTGGTCAGGAATGCCCTGGTTCTTCATCCAGCTGCGGTACATGAAGCCATTTTTGTCAGCAGTTCCAAACCACGCGGCAGAGCGCAATGGGCGTTTTTTCGAGTCAGACATCGGTGTCTCCATGAAGTCGTTATGGGTTACAAGCGGCCAAATGTTAGGGACTTCTGGAATACAACACAAATGAATTAATATCGGTAAACGATACCTTTTAAGATATCAATCAACCCATGCTAAAGCCCATGACTGACAACGACGCGGCGCGGCGCACGCGCACCAAACTCAAAATCCGCCAGATGTTCCTGCTGATCGCGCTGGACGAGGCGCGCAACCTGCACCAGGCGGCACGCGAGACGCACATGAGCCAGCCGGCCGCATCCAAGATGCTGAAAGACATTGAGGAGCTGTTTGGCGTGCCATTTTTCGAGCGCCTGCCGCGCGGCGTGCGGCCCACGCTGTATGGCGAAACCATGATTCGCCATGTGCGGATGGCGCTGACCAACCTGTCGCAAGGCCAGGACTCGATTGCCACGCTGCAGGCCGGGCTGACCGGGCAAGTGGACGTTGGCGTGATCATCACCGCCTCGATGACCCTGGTGCCGCAAGCCATCATGCGCACCAAGGCGCAGGCGCCCAAACTGGGCATCAGCGTTGAGGTGGAGACCAGCCATGTGCTGATGGCGCGGCTGAAACGCGGTGAACTCGATTTTTTGATCGCCCGCATTCTGGACCAGGAAGACGACTCGGACCTCTTGTACGAAGACCTGTCCGAGGAAACCGAATGCGCGGTGGCGCGCCTGGGGCACCCCCTGCTGGCGCGCACCGACCTGACCTTACAAGACCTGGCCGACGCCAGCTGGATTTTGTCGCCGCTCGGCAGCATTCTGCGTCACCGCTTTGACATGATGTTTCGCCGCATTGACCTGGAAACCCCCACCAATGTGGTGGAGACCACCGCCATGTCGGTCATCAAGAGTCTGCTGCAACAAACCGATTTTCTGCATGTGATGCCGGTGGATGTAGCGCGCTATTACGTCAATTCCAACGAGCTGGCCATGCTGCCGATCGAGCTGCCCTGCAAGATGGACAGCTTCGGCATCATCATGCGGCGCGACCATGTGCTGTCACCCGGCGCGCAACGGCTGCTCGGGCAGGTGCGCGAGGTGGCCGCCGAGATTTATCAGGGCGACGGATCGCCCGCCCGCCCCGCCGGCGCTACGGGCGCATAACGGCAAGGCGTGCGGGACGCAGGCTGGCGATGGCTTAAATCAGCTTCGAGAACTTGGCGGTGGATTGCGCCAGGTGCTTGTCAAACACCATGCCGACGGCGCGCACAAACATGCGGCCCTTGGGTGTGACCGAAATGCTGTGGGCGTCGACCACGATCAACTCGGCCTCTTCATAGTGCTTGAGTTGCGCCAATTCATCGGCAAAGTAGCTGACAAAGTCGATGCCGTGCGCGGCGTTGATGGCGGCAAAGTTAACCGGTCCGCTGCACATCAGCTCCATGATGACCTGGCGGCGCAACACGTCGTCGTCGGTCAGTGAAAAGCCTTTTTCAATCGGCAGCTGATCAGCGTCCAGATGTTCGTAATAAGCCTTCACCGTGCGCACCGACTGGCTGTACGAGTGGCCCACTTTGCCAATGGCGGAGACGCCAAAACCGATCAGATCACAATCCGCGCGGGTGGTGTAACCCTGGAAGTTGCGGTGCAGGGTTTTGTCCAGCCGCGCCTTGTTCAACTCGTCACCGGGCTTGGAGAAATGGTCGAGTCCGATGTAGATGTAACCGGCGTCCAGCAGGCGGCGCACCGACATCAAAAAGATCTGCAAACGCTCTTCGGCGCTCGGCAAATCGGCTTCCACAATCAGGCGTTGCGCCTTGAAGCGGCTCGGCAAGTGCGCGTAGTTGTAGAGCGCAATACGCTCGGGGGCGAGTTCAATCACCAAATCGAGCGTGCGGTTGAAGCTGGCTTGCGACTGTTTGGGCAGGCCGTAAATCAGATCGGCGTTGATCGACTCGAAGCCTGACTTGCGGCTGGCGGTGACGGCTTTTTCGACCATCTCGTAGGGCTGAATGCGGTTCACCGCTTGCTGCACCGCCGGGTCAAAGTCCTGCACGCCAAAACTGGTGCGGTTAAAGCCCAGCGCCGCCAGCATCGCCATGGTGTCGTCGTTAACGGTGCGCGGGTCGATCTCGATGCTGAGTTCGGCGTCCGGCAGAAATTCAAAATGGCTGCGCAACATCGCCATCAACTCGCGCAACTCGTCCGGTGTCAAAAAGGTCGGGGTGCCGCCGCCAAAATGCAGCTGTGCGGTGCGCCGGTCGGGACCGAGGCGGGCCGCCACCAGTGCCATTTCTTTGGCCAGATAACGCAGGTACTCGGTGGTGCGGCTGTGATCCTGGGTGATGATTTTGTTGCAGCCACAAAAGTAGCACAGCGACTCGCAAAACGGCACATGGATGTAAATCGACAGGGGCGGATTTTGCCGCCCCGGCGTGGCGCGCTGCTCAAGGTACTTGAAGTAAGTGCCTTCGGTGAATTCCGCATTGAAACGATCGGCCGTCGGGTACGAGGTGTAGCGGGGACCGAGCTTGTCAAAACGGCGAATCAGTTCTTCGGAGAATTCAATATCGGGCAAAGTGTTCATGAGATGACCTGTCAGTGAGGTGTTGCGGACCCTGCCGGTGCAGGATGCGTCTTTTAAGCGCGCCATTATCGGCTTTGATGCGGATATCGATTCCGATTGCAAGCACTGCGCGTAAGGTTTTCTGGCGGATTGCCATGCCAAATATTGGCATGATCGTGCCAAAATTTGGAATATTTTGCTATTGTTTAAGTAGCTTCTCACGTTTATTACACGGGGGCTATAGACTTATTTAACCGCCATATTTCCGACCCAGAGCCTGACCCCTATCTGGCGTGCGCGGCTTGGCTCAACGCCTTTTCAGCCCATTTGTTCAGGCTTTGTCCGCTACGTGCGCTGGCTTTGAGCGCCGCAGCGTGAACGACGGGGTCAACGCGCAGCATCAAGCGGCCACTGGCGGGTTTCTCGGCGACTTGACCCAATTGTTCACACGCAAAAAGATAGCCCTCCACTGCCGTTTGCATCGCCGCCTCAAACTCAAGCACCGAGGTGCCGTGAAACGTGATGATGTCGTCTATATCAATCACGCGGCCCACAATGATTTTGTCATCCGTATCAAACTCCATCTGAGCCGTATAGCCCTTGTAGGTCATTTTGTTCATGTCGACACTCCAATTTTTTCTATAAATTCGCGCACCGCCTTGACGCGATACCTCAATGCCTCTTTGCCGGGGTGTGGGCGGTGAAAATTGGCTTTGCGACCACTGTGTTCAAACGTCACGGCTGATCCTGGCCCTTCAATCACGCGGCATCCCAGCGCGACCAGCAAGGCTTCGATACGCGCCCATTCGAGATTGCCGTTGACAGGGTCAGCCAACAGGGCTTCCAGGGTTTTTCGATGCTTGCTGTTCATGAGTCAAATGATAGCGCTTACAAATAAAAGTGCAAGCATCCAGCACTTTGCGAATTCGCTCATACGGTCACAATCGCTTCTTTCGCCGAATTCAGGCCCGTGCTGACGCAGCAAAACTGCACCAGCAGGCAACCTTATTGCGTGAACAAGCAAAACACCAAATTGAGGCCGCCTTGCTCGGGACCTGAGTCATTCGCATTCACAAAGATCAACCAGCGTGCGCTGGCGAATCACTGCATTTTCAGTAGCTACTCACGCATATCCCACTGGAGCTAGAAGCCAATTTATAAATCAGCCAATACCGGGTTCAAGTGATGCGCCTTCAGCAAGCAATCCTGAAACGCCCGCGTCACCCGGGACGGCGGTGGCGAGCGGCGCAGGATGCTGAAAAAACTGCAGTTGTAATGGAACACGTCCGGCTGGATGGCGCGCATTTGCCCCTGGCGCACAAAGCCTGCGGCGTAATGGTCAGGCAAAAACCCGAGGAACTTGCCCGACAAAATCAGCGTGGCAATGGATTCCTGGTCGTAACCGGTGGCGCGGCGCGTCAGGTGCACCTGCTGGCTGATCTCCATGTTGGGCGAGTGGTAGCCCAGGCCGGCAAACGGGTAGCTGCGCAACGCGTCCCAGCCCATGGCGGCGGGCTCGCCCGCAAACAGCGTGTGCTGCGCGCCGCAGTACAAAAACATGGTCTCGTTGAACAGCGCCTCGTAAGTCAGTGAATCCGAGCTGCGGTGGCCCGGCACCACCCCGACCTGAAACTGCCCGTCGATCACGCCGCGCTCAATGGCGTTGAGCGGCGCCACAAACAAATGCAGGCTGACCTCGGGCGCCAGCTCAGAAAACAGGGCGATGGCTGCGCCCAGATGGGCCTGCGGGTTGCTGGCAGTTTTGTCAAACACCGCAATATTGAGCTGCCCGCCCATGCGCCGGTGAATTTCGTCCACGCTGGCGCGAAACGCGTCGGTGCCAGCCAGCAGGCGCAGGGTCTCGGTGTAGATCTGCTGGCCTTCGGGGGTCAGGGCAAAACCGGCCCGGCCCCGGCGGCACAAGGTCAGCCCGAGGCGCGTTTCCAGGTCCTTGATGTGGCGGCTGACGGTGGAGGTGCCAATGTTGAGCTCCAGCTCAGCGGCGGCCATGCCGCCGCACTCGACCACGCTTTTGAACACGCGCAGCAGGCGAATGTCCATATCGCTCAACTGGCCCAGTGAGGCCCGGCTTTTTACTTGCATAGTTTGGCAACTGAATAGTGATACATAGTCATTTATAAGAGTAACAGAGCCCCGCAGAATCGCGAACTTGCGGTGGCGACTTTGCTCCCCGCTTCTCTTAAGGACGCCCCATGAACCAGCACGATACGCAACCCTGCCTTGACGCCGCCTGGCTCGATGCGCACTGGATGCCCTACACCGGCAACCGCAATTTCAAGTCGAATCCGCGCATTATGGTGAGTGCCAAAGGTTGTTATTACACCGACCAGCACGGCAAACAAATCTTTGACGGCCTGTCGGGCCTGTGGTGCAGCGGTCTGGGCCACGGGCGCGACGAAATCACCCAAGCGGTGACGAAACAGATGGCGACGCTGGACTATTCACCGGCTTTCCAGTACGGCCACCCGCTGTCGTTTGCCCTGGCCAACAAGCTGAAAGAACTCACCCCCGCCGGGCTGGATTACGTGTTCTTCACCGGCTCGGGCTCCGAGTCGGCCGACACCTCACTCAAGATCGCCCGGGCCTACTGGCGCATCAAGGGCCAGGCCAGCAAAACCATCATGATCGGGCGCGAAAAGGGCTACCACGGCGTTAACTTTGGCGGCATCTCGGTGGGAGGTATTGTGGCCAACCGCAAAATGTTTGGCCAGGGCATCGCCGCCGACCACCTGCCGCACACGCAACTGGCCAGCAACGCCTTCTCGCGCGGCATGCCCGACCAGGGCGCCGAGTTGGCCGACGACCTGCTGCGCCTGATTGCGCTGCACGACGCCAGCAACATTGCGGCGGTCATCGTCGAGCCGTTTTCGGGTTCGGCTGGCGTAGTGATTCCGCCCAAGGGCTACCTGCAACGCCTGCGCGACATCTGCACTGCCAACAACATCCTGCTGATTTTTGACGAAGTGATCACCGGCTTTGGCCGCTGCGGCGCCTGGACCGGCGCCGAGGCGTTTGGCGTCACGCCCGACATCATGAACGTGGCCAAGCAGATCACCAACGGCTCGCAGCCACTGGGCGCAGTGCTGGCCAAAAAGGACATTTACGACACCTTCATGGCGCAGGGCGGGCCGGACTACATGCTCGAATTCGCCCACGGCTACACCTACTCGGCGCACCCGGTGGCCTGCGCCGTCGGCCTGGCCACGCTCGACCTGCTGGAGAAGGAACACATGGTCGAGCAGGTGAAGGCGGTGGCGCCGTATTTTGAGAACGCGGTGCACAACCTCAAAGGCGTCAAGCACATCACCGACATTCGCAACTTTGGCCTGGCCGCCGGTTTCACCATCGACGCCGTGCCGGGCGAACCAGCACGGCGCCCGTATGAGATTGCGATGGCGATGCTGGGCAAGGGCTTTTATGTGCGCTACGGCGGCGACACCATTCAGCTGGCGCCGCCCTTCATCACCTCTGAGGCTCAGGTTGACAGCCTGATCAACGCCTTGGGTGAGACCTGTAACGAAGTCAATTGACCGTTGGTTGGCTACATTATTTGTAGCTAATTAAGCATGTTTTATAAGGGCTAGAAGCTCGTTTTATCAATTAAATGGAATTTACCCATGACCTCAACGCTTCCCCAAATCCAACACCTGATCGATGGCCAGCTGGTCAATGGCGGC
>CAJAFJ010000150.1 GCA_903938955.1 uncultured beta proteobacterium
GCACCGACCCCACTCGCTGTTGATGCCAGACAACACAAAATAAACCAATGCTTCATTCACCTCTCCCTGAGAATGCCAATAAATTGGCCAATCGTCGATCATGCCCCAGACTGGCCATGCGCATGCCGTGCTGGCGCCTTTCAGCCACGCGCTGGGCCAGCGCGCGCAGCAGCGCCAGCGCCCAAGGCGCAAGCGTCTGGCCGCCCCGCATGCGGTTTTGCAACACCGACTGCAGCCAAGGCGCATGCACCGTGAACAGTTCGTCATCGAACGCCACAATGGCCTCGCCGCTGCCCGGGTCGCCCTGACGCGCGGCACGGCCGAACAGCTGACGGTCAATGCGAGGCGTCTCATGGTATTCGGTCAGGATCACATGCAAACCTCCACGCTGTGCAACCCCGTCCCCCAGGGCAATGTCGGTGCCGCGGCCCGCCATGTTGGTGGCAACGGTGACTGCGCCCGCCTGCCCCGCCCGGCACACAATCGCGGCCTCATCGTGGTCCTGGCGTGCGTTCAGCACCACATGAGCAATGCCCTGCGCCGTCAGCCGTGCCGACAGCGCTTCGCTGCCCTGCACCGTGCGGGTTCCGACCAGTACCGGGCGCTGCTGTTCCAGGGCATGCCGGATCACGCTTTCCACCACGGCCTGCCACTTTTCTTCGGCCGTGCGCAGGCAGCGTCGACCTTCATCGCGCCACTGCGATGGTTTGTGCAAAGGCACGCGCACCATCGGCAAGCGGTACACCTGGGCAATTTCACCGGCCACCTCAGCCGCCGTGCCGGTCATGCCGGCCAGGCGCAGATAGCGTGCGAAAAATCGCTGGTAGGTAATGCGCGCCAGTGTGATGCGCTCGCCGGTGGTATCGACCCCCTCCTTGGTCTCGATCATCTGGTGCAATCCGCTTTCCCAGGCACGGTCGGGCATCACACGCCCGGTCGATTCGTCCACGATCTGAACCTTGCCCTGCGCAATCACGTAGTGCTGGTCGAGCAGGTAAAGGTGCAGTGCGCAAAGCGCCTGAGTCAGCGCTTGCAGCCCCTTGCGCACACCTTCCTGCGCCGCGGTATCGTCGTCCCGAATGGCCACCTCGGCCAGTTCCCGCCCCAGGTCGGTCATCCGCACGCGCATGAAGGCGCGCTCCAGCTCGAAATGAACGCCTTCGACCAGTGTGCGCGCGAGGGCCAGCGCCCAGGACGCCAGCGTTGGCGTGCCGCCGCCCTGGCTGGCAGAGAGGATCAGCGGCGTGCGCGCTTCGTCCACGAACACGCCGTCGGCCTCGTCAACAATGGCAAAGCACAGGCCGCGCAGCACGGTCGCCGCTGGATCTTGGTCGGGATCGACCAGCCGGGCCACAGCCCGGTGCATGACACTGGCCCGGTCTCCCAGCGCCGTGCGGTCACGCAGATAGTCAAACGTCAGTTCCTTGTTGCTGCAGTAAACAATGTCGTGGCTGTAGATCAAGCGACGCTCTTCACGGCTCTGGCCATGTCGAATCGCCGCACAACGCAGACCGAAAAAAGCATACAGCGGGGCCATGGTCTGGGCATCACGCTCGGCGAGGTAATCGTTGACCGTGACCACATGCACCGGCCACCCCAGCAGCGCCGCAGTGCAGGCAGGCAGCGTCGCCGCCAGAGACTTGCCCTCGCCCGTGGCCATCTCCACCAAATTGCCCTGCAACTGCCACCAGCCGGCCTGGAACTGCGTGTCGTAATGGCGCTTGCCCAGCACGCGCGCGGCCGCTTCGCTGATCAAGGCAAAACAGCGGGCCACCGGCTCAGGTCGCAGGCCGTCACGGCGCAGGTCAGTGCGGGCAACCCGAGCGCGCAGGCGCAACTCATCGTCACTGAGAGCACTTAATTCCTGTTCGGCCAGCCGTGCCCGGGCCGCGACCGCGCGCGCCTGGCCCTGTGCGCCAGACAGCACCATCCAGACCGGGCGCAACAGGCCATGCCACAAGATCAGCGCCCAGCGATCCTGCCACGGCAGTTCGCGTTCGCCGCGTTCCAGATAGGGCCGGCCACTGGCCAAGTTGTCGGCTGCCACGCCAAAATGGGCCAGTTCAGACATCGAAGTGCCTCAGGAACAAGCGGCGCACCGCCCACCAGAGTTGGGTTGCCAGCGGCACCGCTATCAGGTCGAACCGCACATGCACCCGCTGACCGAAGAGCGGCTCCTGGGCAGGGACATCGACAAACGCCAGGTCCAGCTCGAACACCCGCTCCAGGGTGCGCCGACCATCGGGGTCGGCGGGATCGACTGCGAACTGCCCGCCTCCCATGGGCGTGAGCGCACGGCTTGGCAGCGACTCGGTGCCCGCCGGTACCTGGCGCTCAATGCGCGCACGTAGCGTTTGATCGAGCCGCCCCTGCAACTTGATGTCCACCTCGCGGGTTGCTGCGGCAACGCGCTCCACCACCGACTGGTCAATCACCACCCGGACAACCGGTGCCACATTGCCAATCAGATAACCCACGACTTCACCCTGGCGGATGTAACGCCCCGGCAGGTCGCCAGGCTGTTCAACTGTCAGGCGACCGGCGGCGCCTGCGGTCAGGGTCAGCCCCTGGGCGCGCTCGCGGGCGCGGTTGAGCGCCGTGCGCTCCTGCTCCAATTGTTCAAGAGCAATCTCAGCCCGAGCCCGGTCATTGACATAGGCCTCAGCATGGGTGGCCTCCAGTTCGGCCACCCTCGCCTCCAGCACCACCAGTTGCGCCGCCAGCGCCGGGTCCACACTGTGAGCAATCACCTGGCCCTGCTGCACGGTCGCGCCCGGTGCCACCTCGAAACGCTCGAAAAATCCCGAGGCGCCGGCCCGCAGAATCGCCTGCTCCGGCAACCAGACAACCCCTTCGGCCTGCGTGCGCATGGGCATCGGCACCCACACCAGCAGCCCCAGCACAAAAGCCAGGGTGAGCAGTATCCGGCTCAGAATGGCACCGCGCCGCTCCCGTACCTCGGAGCGCTGCGTCAGCGCCTTGAGCGAGCGCACCAACGGCCAGACCGCCATCGATAGCACCGCCCATAGGGCCAGCAGCACGCCAATGAAGAAGAACTGGCTGGCAACAACGAGCGCAATGGCCAGCGTTACCACTGCGCGATAGGCGGTCGAAGCCACACCATAAAGCCCAAACCACCAGCGCTCAGAGCGCGTGCGCGCTGGCGACACCACATCGCGCAGGCGCAGCCAATAGCGCTGCAGCAAATAACCCCAGTAACGCGCTGACTGGCTCGCCAGATTGGGCAACTCGATCAGGTCGGCCAGAATGTAATAGGCGTCGTAGCGCAGCAGCGGATTGCCATTGAACACCACGGTCGAGACACCCGCCACCAACATCACATTGAAGCAGGCCGCGCGCAGCAGGCCGGGTTCGATCAGCAGCCAAAGATAAAACGCCAGTGCGGCCAGAAACAGCTCCACGATCATGCCCGCCGCGCCAATGCGCGCGCGCGCCCAACGGGAACGCAGCACATTGGCGGCGCTCGCATCCACATAAGGCACGGGCATCATGACCAGCAGCATGAGGCCCATGTCGTGCACAGCCCCCCCGGCGGCCCGGGTCGCGGTGGCGTGGCCCAACTCGTGCAGGGCCTTGATCAACGGGAACAGCAGGGCCATCAGCACCAGGTTGTCGGCCTGCAGCACACGGTCTGAGATGCCATGGGTCAATTCGGGCCAATGGGCCGGCACCAGCAACAGGGCAGGCAGCACCAGCAACAACCACAGAATGGCACCGGCACGCCCCCAGATGTGCTGCCACCACGCCGTATGCTGATCGAGGAAGCTGCCGGGATTCCACAGCGGAATACGCAGCGCCATCGGATTGGTCCATGAGCGGCGGCGTTTGGTCCTGTTTTCGCGCTCCCCGCGGTCGAACAGCTCCAGCGCATCGGGCGGCACGTCGGTGGTCAGCAGATCGGCACCATGCAGTTGGCCCAGTAGCTGTATCAGTTCGTCCTGCGTCGGAGCCTCTTTGCCCAGACGCCGACTGGCCAGGTCCCAGAGTTCGCGCACGCTGCGCACCCCATCCATGGCGGCAATCACGATGCGCGCGGCGGGCGTGAAACGGTGCACCTTGCCGGATGCCAGATCCTGCAGCAGGTACCAGACTTCGCCGCGGTAGCGGTGACGGTGCAGACGCGCCCGCACCGCCAGCTTGGGTCGCAAGTCGGCAACGCGGTACCACAAGGGGCTTTGCAGCGGCTCGTCACTCATGGCTAAACCCCGTCAATGCTGGCTACGGCATCCATGTCCACAGCGCCAAACGCAGCCAGTCAACCAAGCCGTGGGTCCAAACCCAGAGCAAGCTGCGTTCACCCACCACCACCTTGCCCACGCCTTCCATGCCCGGGCGCAGACCCGGCGGGACGGCGCCTTCCATCCTGGCCTCGACGGCGAACAAGTTGCGACCCTCACGCTGGGTGGCGATCGACCGCAGCCGCTGCACCTTGAACGGCCAAGCCTGGCCAGGCATGCCTGACAGCACCAACTCGCCCGACTGACCCAGGGCAACCCAATTGATATCCCGGTCATCCACCTCGATCGTGACGCGAAAGGCTTCCAGCGGCGCCACTTCAAACAATTGTTGCCCGGTCTGCACCGGCGAGCCCAAACGCTGGCTCAGGTCACCCGACACGACGACACCGTCGTAGGGCGCAATGAGGGTCGCGCGCGCCAGCCGTTCCTCGACCAGGGCAAGCTGGGCCTCGGCCTGAAGCACCTGCGCGCTCAGCACCCCCATGGCGGCGCGGTCCGCCTGCGATTGCGCCACCTGATAGCGACGCGAGAGTTGTTCCCGCTCCGCCATCCAGCGCGAGCGCTCAAGTTGCAGGTCCCGGTCATCCAGGCGGGCCAGGGGCTGCCCCTTGCGCACGGTGTCACCCGCGCGTACGTAACCGACATCGATAAAGCCATCAAACGGCACCACGGCCGCGATCTGGGTCGAGCCCTCGACCACGGTGCGCCCGGTCACGCGATGGTCGGTCTGCCAAATCAGGATAACCAGCAAGGCACTGGCCAGCACCGCGCCCGCGGCCTTGATGCCAGGGTGACGCGGCCCGAAAATTTCTGCACTCGTTTCGCGCCAAGACTCGCGCCAGCGGGGCAGCAGGCCACGCTCATCACGCCGCTTCATGGCCCATATTTCACCCAGCATCACGCCCACGGCCTCGGCGACGGAACGCTCCTGCGCGCTGAAGGCCGGACCTTGGTTGCGCTCCAGCGTGAGAATGCCGATGGTGCCACCCTGATGGCGCAAGGGCACGGACAGCAGGTGCTGAACGCCGAGCAGACGCGCCGACTCGGCGTGCGTGATGGCCCCCACGCCGTCGTCGGTGGAAGGATGGACGATCGTCCCCCCCAGATCCAGTGCCTCGTCCATGGCCTCGGCCAGCCAGCGCACCAGGTCGGAGGCCGGGTCAAAGTTCGCAGTGTGTGACAGCACCTTGGGTCGGACCTGGCCGTGCTCCTCGATGCCGACGCTCACGCGGTCGCACTGCATTCTTTGGGCCATCTCGTTGGCCACTGCATGGGCCGAAGGCATCACGCGCGCATGCTGCAGCGCCGTGGCCATGAGTTCGTTGAGCAGACTGACGCGCGACAACTCGGCGCTACGTTCGGCCAGTTGTTGCTGGTGCGCGCGATCGACCAACCAGGCGCTGCTCCAATGAATCTGGCGCAAAGCGGCCTGCAATTCGCCTCCCGGCCGGGCGGCCAGGTCAAACACCACCGCACCCAACAAAACTCCGTCCACCTCGAACGGGTAGCCAATATATGCCGGCCCGTTGGTTTGCGGCGCGCTGACACCGTCGGGTGCCACCACCAGTCCCGTGCGCTGCTCCAGCGCCTGCTGCGCCACCGACCCAAGGTACTGCAAATCTCGACGCGGATCGGGCCAGACGGCCGCCACACCATAATGACTAGGCCCTCCCGATTCGGTCAGCAGCAAGGCGGCGTTGGCCCGCCCAATGCGCGCGGCCAACAAGGCCAGCCAGGCAGCGTGGAAGGCATCACCATCTTGCGGCGCGGTGAATTGTGTCCACACGCCTTCCTCTAGGTGCGCCCGCTGCTCGTCGGCCAGCGAATTTGGCGGGACAGCCTCGTGCATCGGCACTTGGCTACTGGACCGTCGAGGTCGACAGCATCTCGCCCAAGTCGAGTTCGTCTTCTTTCAACTGGTCGAGCAAGCGGTCCTTGAGATCGACAAAGTTACGTAACGAGTGCAGTTGCAGATAAAGCAGCTCAAGCTCGTCGGTCTTGGCCAACGATGCGAGCGTCTGGGCATCAAGCGCACGCAGCTTGCGCCTTGAAATGCTCAAGAAGCCACCAAGCGACACCTTGTCTCCCTTGGGAGTAGTCACCTGCGCCTGCATCGGCTCCAGCAAGTCCAGCTCCTGCACCCGCTTGCAGAAACGCCGCGTGCGCTCGAACTGCATCTGGAACTGTTTAAGAAAGTCAAGCACGCGCTGGGTGTATGCGCTGGGCTTGCCATCATCGCCAAACAGACGCTGGCCGTTGCCTTCCTTGTTGACACCGGGGTGCGCCTCGTCAATGCAAAGGGTCAGCGTGTTGCCGTCATCGTTGCTGGCAAACACAAAAGGATAGCGGCGCAGAAACGCCGGTATGTAGTCCACCGTCCACTTGCCATCCTCCGAGACGTACAGGTTATGGTTGCCCTTGGCACCCAGAACCACCGCCGGCAACAGCTCATCACCCACCTTCGAGAACACGATGGCGTAGTCGGTGGCGGCCTTCAGAAATTCCAGCGCCATCAGCGGTACGGCATTCACCGCTGCCGTGAACGCATAGTTCTGGGTCGGCACAATCGACGTTTTTGCATGACGCGCGGCAGACACCGGCACAGCCGATTCATAGATCAGCAACTGAGTTGACATCTTTTCTCCTTCAATTCTGGTCAGATTGACCTTGCCGTGTTAATTAACTAATCAGGTCTGCCGGGCAACTGAACGCTCCCCAATCTGAAACCGCATGGATGCATTTGGCCGCAGGCTTGACTCGCTGGCGCCCAGGTGATTTACAAACCGCTGGCGCCATGCCTGGTTGAGCGTCAAATCATTGGAAGCAGCAAGCCACTCCTCGCTGTCAGCACGTGCCCAGTCAATGGTAATCGCTTTCTGCAGCACCACAGCAGGGGCATCCGGCTCCGGCAACACGCGCTGACCGGGCAACAGAGTCTCGGACATCACGCCCGAGCCGTGTCCCAGGCCCATGGCGTGACCCAACTCATGGGCGATGGCGCTCAGCATGTCCATGCGCCCGTACGCCCCACTCAAGGCGTTTGCAGTCAACACCCCGCCCACCAACGAGAACTCGCTGTTATCACCGGGTGTCGCATCGACAAACCAGCCAAAACCGTCGGCCGTGCGATCGAGTACCAACTGTCCATCCATGAACTCGGCGACCTGGCCCGCCGGGAGGTCGGCAAAAGACACCTGCACCGAGCCCAGTGCAGCCAGGTGCAGCGGGTCTTCCGTTCTGCCCCACAGCCGCGTGGCCTCGTCGATCAGGGCCTGAATCTGCGCGGTCGAAGCGGGTATATCCGCCTCTGCGCCGCTCAGGTTGGTTCCCGCCACACCGCTGCTCAGCGCCGCGGGTACGGCCGAGTCGTTGGTTTTGACAGTCACACTATCAAACCGGGCAGTTGCGCTGTTGGTGAACAGGCCAAAGCGACCGTCAACCGCCACGGCATTGAACGCAAATCCCAGCACCGTCTGGCCATTGACCGTCACACTGACGCTCGAACCCTTCACAGTCACGCCCAGCGTGATGTTCGCCGTGGACGAAAGGCTTGCGTTGCTGGCCACCGCATCAACCACCCAGGCGGCACCACTGCGGTGCCCGATCAGAACCTGTTTGGTCGCCGTGTCGACGGCCACCCACTTGAAGTCGGTGTCGCTGTAGCTGTCAAAAACAAAACCGGTGCGTCCGCTGGTGCGCAGCACCGTGCTCATCTCCAGCAGCGAGTCGGTCTTGAACTTGGACACCCCCGACACATTGAGCAACTGGAAGGCGGCGTCGGCGCCTGCAGGCGGTGAACCAGCAAGCAGGCCGCTGTTCACGCTCCAGGCGCCAATCGACGAGTTTGGCACCGCCGTCAGGGTTGGGCCCATGCCGGTGGAGAAATCTTCGGTTCGGGTCACCTTGGCCGTGGGCGGCACTACCTGCACCGCAATGTTGTCAATCGCACCGCGTGACTTGTTGGAGCCAAATCCCACCAGGCCCCAGTTCAGGCCGTAGCTGTAGCCGTCAACCACCGTGGCTTTGAAGGTGTGGTTGAGCGTCGTCTTGTTATCAACGATCAGCGTGGCCGTCAGGCCGTTGACCGACAACATCACGTTGTACCAAGTGCCTGATTTGATGCTGCCGCTGAAGGCGACCTGCTGCAAGACCTCCCAGCCCGCGGCCGTGCGCTGGCCCATCACCAGCTTGTTGGTCGAGGCGTCGATGCCGGCAAATTTGAAGTTGGTCTTGCTCTGGTAGTCAAACACCACATAGCTGTTGGCGTTCCAGCCTGCGGTGGGCTTCAACGCCTTGATAGACGCAGTGACCTCAAAATACGAGGGCAGTGCGTCGCCCACCTGGTAGACCGCGACCGCATCGGCCTGCGGTGAGCTGGCCGCCACCTCCAGCGCGCCGCCCGTCACCTGCCAGACGCCGCTGTCGGCGAGCAGACCTTGCGTTTGGCCATTGTTCATGTCGGCTGATCGCAGCACATCGCGCTTGCCGCCGGGCACATTGCCGGCCTGCGGGTCGGCCGGTGCGCCGGTCTGCTCCTGCCAGACCGAGTCTGACTGCCGGATGACACCCAGTTCGCCCAGCGGTTCGCCGTTACGCGGGTCGCTGGTGTTGCCCAGGTTCGGGTCGGCCCCGTCGCTCTTGCTCACCGCGTAGAGGAATTCGGCCAATTGCGGCTGCAGCGTGCGGCTGACGGTGGCGTTGCCAAACGGCGCAAACGGCACGATATAACTGTTGAACTCACCCACCCAGTCGATCAGGCGATCGCCACCGGTATTGGCGATCAGCACGTCACGCCCGGCGCCGCCAAAGGCACGGTCCTCGTAACTGGTGTGCGTGTCGGGCGTGTTGTTCAGCCCGCCCGCCGTGGACTGGTCGTCGTCCGCATTCAACAAGTCATCGCCCCAGCCGCCATACAGTGCGTCGCGCCCTGATCCGCCCACCAGCCAATCATTGCCAAGGTCGCCAAACAGCTTGTCCTCGCCGTCAGTGGCCTTGTGACTTGTGATTGCAGCGTAGGTGTCCTGCGGGCCCTCGGTCGCGTTGAAGTTCAGCAGGAAGTCGTTGATCTGCGTCATCGGCGCATACTCGTCGTACTTGGTAAATTGGCCGGTCGCTACGTTGTATTGCAAGACATTGCCACTGTTCTTGGGCGCTGTGTAGAAAATCGGCAATGCCTCAGCGCCCGACATCGCGTCGTCGCCCGAGCCGCCGTGCAAAAAGTCATTGCCCCAGCCGCCATAGATGATGTCGTTGACAAACTTTGGCACGGCCAGCACGTTGGCGCTGACCGGGTCAACGTTGAATGGCGTCAGGTCACCCACTTTGCTGAGCTGCCCGGTTGGGTTCAGAATGGCCGTTTGCACACCGCCCGGTGTGCTGACGGTCGACTGCACCGTGGCCGTGACCACGCCGGCCAAGGGCTCAGCAGTGCCGTTGCGGCTGGTCAGCAGGCGTCCATCGTCGCCGAGCACGCCGTCGTCACCCGTTCCGCCCGACATCCAGTCATGGCCCCAACCGCCGATCAAATCATCATCCTGACCTTCACCAAACAGCACGTCGTCGCCCGCCATGCCGTAGATGAAGTCGTCGCCCGACTCGCCATGAATCTCGTCAGCGGCGCCCTGGTCGGCCGATGTCGGCACATAGTCCTTGCCACCGGGCGTGTAGTCCACCAACCCGGCAGCGCGCACCACAATCCGGGTATCGCTGGCGTAGTTGTCGTAGTTGAAGGTGCGCAGTGCCGTGACGTTGTTGGTCACGGTCACGGTCACGATGCGGAAGATATTGCCGTTGTCACCCAGGATCATGTCGGCATCGCGGCCGTGTGACTGGTCTCCCAGATCGTTGCGGGCCAGGTCGGTTCCGGCTCCGCCAAAGATCATGTCGGTGCCATCGTCGCGTTGCTCCTTAGCCTTGAGACTGAACACGAAAGCGCTGGAACTGCCACCCACGATGTCGTCCTGGCCCAGGTTGCCAAAAATAAGGTCGGCGCCAGCATTGCCTTCAATGTAGTCATCGCCGTCTGTCACAGACTCAACGGACGGGTCGATCTGCAAGCTACCGTCGGTCACACGCAAGGCAGACACGACCTCGTCGATCGAACCATCGCCTTGAATCGTGTCATTGCCGCGCTGGCCAAAGATCGTGTCGCTGTGAGCACCACCGGCCAGATAGTCGTCGCCGAAGCGCCCAGCCTCCATCGAGGCATCGAGCGTGATCGTCCAGTCGGCCCAGGCCGCATTGCCGCCCGGTCGCGTCTGTGCCGTCGTGCCCAGCAATTCATTGCCATCGGCGTCGTACAAGGCCCCGGCCACCGTGCGGTAGCGGGTGGACATGGCGTCACCCGAACCCGGATTCAGCGTCAGCAGCACGTTGTCGCCAAAGATCAGATCGTCTTCGCTGCCTCCGTCGATCCTGTCGCTATTGCCGCCGCCGATCAGCACGTCGCTACCATCCTCACCGCGCAGTTCGTCGGCGCCGTTGCGCAAATCTTCGCCGTCAAGCGTCTCGATGCGCACCATCATGCCGCTGGCGTCGAAATTAACCACCGCTGCGTCACCGATCAGCACGTCGTCACCGCCCATGCCGTACAGGATGTCGTTGCCAAAACCACCGAGCAGAAAATCGTTGTCACCGCCACCGGTCAAGGTGTCGTCTCCGACGATGTTCGGGTCAAGGATGCTGCTCAGTCGGGTGGCGCCATCCGTCCCGGCCACCGGCAGGTAATCGAATTTTGCATCGTCGCCTGCCAGCCAGTTGCTGCCGCTGTCACCGTTGATGGCATCGTTGCCGGCACCACCAATGGCGGTGTCATCGCCCGCACCGGTACTGAGGGTGTCATTGCCGCCAGGCAGTTCATCGATCGACCAGACGTGGCGCGCGCCACGGTACAAGCCGTCGGTCTGGTCCTCGGGGTAGACCGAGACACGGTAGGCCGAACTTGTGGTTGGCAGCGTGTCCCAGGGTGTATCCAGAGTCAGCGTGGTTGCGGTGTTGGAGACGATGCGGCGGTACTGCACATGGCCGTCAGCGCCAATGACCTGCATCATCAGCCCGGCCAAGCCACCGTAGCTGGTGGCAAAGTTGGCGTCGGTGTCGGTCAGGGTGGCCACGCCACCGGCGTTGGACGCCGAATCGACCGGCGGGTTGATCAGGTTGCGTGCCTCGGTGTGGCCGAAGCGCGTAACGATAGCACCCGTGCCGTTGACGTAATCCACCCGGCCGCTGTCACCAAACACGGTGTCAGCACCGCTACCAGTCGTGATCGCATCTGCGCCGTCATTGCCAAACACGATCAGGTCAGCACTAGAGTCGCCGCCGATTACCGTGTCGTCGCCCTGGCCTAACGACAGGGCGAACTGCCCGTCCTGCACGGCGTCGAGCTTGACCGTCACGCGGTCGTTGCCGGCACCGGTGTCGAGCATCAGCAGGGTGTGGAAGTCGCCACTGCGCTCGGTGGCATGGTCGTCCGAATGCGGTGCATAGTCCACCCGCACCTGGTCATTGCCGCTACCCAGGCCCATATCGACGACCTCAAGGTCGCCGTAAGTGATACCGCCTGGTTGCGACCGGCCGTTAAACAGCACATTCGGGCCCATGCCAAAACCGACGATGCGGCCATAACGGTCGCTGCCTTCGATGCGGAATTCGCTGCGGTTGTTGGGCGTGCCGCTGCCTGACGCATCGGTGAGTGTCAGCGTCCTGTATTCAGCGCTGGGACCACTGGCCACGCCAGCGATGGTCCAACTGCGGCCGACACCGTCGCCCACCGTGATCTCGATCGTTTTACCGGCCAGTTCATCAACGCTGGACAAGCCCAGCAACTTGGCTGCGCGTTGCAGCGCCGCCAGCTCCACGGTCATCTGGTTGTTGGTGAAGCCGATGACCGCACCGTCCGACGAAGTAAGCGCCCCCACGTCGTTGGCCACGCTGTCCTGGTCGTAGACGAAGAGATAGTCCACCTGCTCGCGCTCGTCGGCAAAGAAGTTCATGCTCAGCGAGGTGATGGCGTACTCGCTGCTTGAGGTGGGCGCGCTGCCATCGGGCAGCTTGCCGGGGTCAATCTGGCTGGGGTTCTTCAGCCCAAGCGTGACCTTGCCATCTGTGGTTTTGGTCACCGAGGTGATCAGCCAGAAGCGATCAAACAGGTCGCGTGGGCGGTTGGCGTCAATCACCACCGCCGTTCCGGCACCGACCGTCATTTCGAGTGTCTTGCCAATCAGGTCCTGAATCGTGGTGATGGTGGCGTCTTCGAGAGTCAGCGCTGCCACGACCGCGTCCAGATCAGCCTCGAGCACCTCCATGGTCTCGCTGGCGCCCGCGCCGCTGCCGCTGCTGAAAGACATGACATCACCGTCCGAGGGTCGCTGGTTCACTTCCCACGGCATCATCAGTGGGGCGGGCAGCGTCAACGAGCCTTCGCCGGCGGCGCCCTCGATGATCAACGGGCCGCGAATCTTGTTCACGGTTTGCAGTTCGGGCGCCAAGACCTGGGTGTCGTTGCCGTCGAGCTGGGTGTCGTCAATGGCGGCCACGGTCACGGTCTTCCCGTACTTCCAATCCAGGTTCGAATTGGTGAAGATCAGGGTGGTGAAGGATTCGCCATTAACCGTCACCTGTTCATTGAACAGCGCAGTGCCGCCATAGGTGGTGCGGGTCTTGAACGCGTCCGCCGTCACGGTCACGGTTTCGCCTTCGCCCGGCGCGCGCGAAAGGCGCACGATATAGCTGTCAGTCGTCCCCGAGCCTTCAATCACGTCAAGCGAGCCGTCATTCACCGGCTCAATGATGACCATCGGCGTGTCTTCGTCGTAGATGTCAACTACAGCGTCGCGCACCTCGGTACCGTTGTAGCCGGCCTCGATGTAGCTGTAGCTCACCAACACCTGGCCGGTGCGCTGTTCGGGCATGCCGGTTGTCGACAGAAAGCTCAGCGTGTTGCCACGCAGGTCGAAGCGGTCAGCGGCCAGGGCCACGCCACCCACGGACACGTTCAGTGTGCCGACGACCGGTCGATTTGGCAGCAGCACGTAGGTGGTGGCCTTGTCCACCGGAATCGACTGAATTCCAGGCAGGTCGAAGTCACCGTCGATCGCCAAGCTGCTGACCGTCAGCGTCTGCGCTGCGTCGCTGCTGACCACATTGAAGCTGATGTAATCAGTGTGGAAGCCTTCGATGTATGTGTCGCTCTTGCCGGTCACGGTCACGGTCTGCGCGGTGTTCCAGTTGCCTGTGGTGAAGGTCAGCGTCAGGCTCGACAGGCTGATGTCGTTATTGAGCACGCTCATGTCCACGGTCACCGTCGACGTGGGTGCCTTGGTCAGGCGCACCTCAAAGCTGTCGGTAAAGCCGTCTTCCAGCACGGTGTTGCCGGTGCCGCTGGGCGTGATGACCACACCATCGCGGTCGTCGTCGTTCATCAGCACCTTGACGCTGCGCATCTGCACATCGCGGTACTCGGGGTCATCGCTGTTGCGCAGCGTGTGGTTGATAAAGGTAAAGCGCTTGCCTTCGCTGGCGGCGTCGTTCACGGCGCGGAACGTCACCGACTGGGCTGTATTCCAGTTCGCTATGGTGAACTCCAAAGCAGGCAGGTCCGCAAAAGCCACCCAGTTGGCATCATCGGCTGCATCCGTGCCCGGTTTCAGGAACACCAGGTCGGCATAGCCTTTGGCTTCTTCTTCGGGTGACATGCCAGCGGGCACCACGTTGACCCGCACGGTCGCGGTCGGTTGACGCGTCAGCCGGATCGTGTAGCTGTCAAAGGCCAGGCCGGCGGCGTTGCTGGCGTAGGCCATGCCTTCAAACACGCTGGAACTGCCCGCCGTCTCGCTAACCAACACCATGCTCTCTTCGTTGTCGCCCACATTGGCCGACAGACCGTCAACCGGCAGCCCCTGCCATGCGGAGCCGTCGATATTGGACTCGACGCTGTGCAGGATGATGCCGCTGTGGCCGCGCAAGTCATCGCTGATCACCGCGATCGGCGAACGTGAGGGGTTGCCGCCCACAAAGAAGCTGTCGCTGCCCAGGCCGCCGTCGATCTCGGTCACCACGTCCAGCCCGGTCGAGAGCACAAAGTAGCGGTCGTCGCCCTCGGCACCATCGGCCACCAGCTTTTCGATGTTGACGTAGGAGATGTTCAGGCCGGCGCCAAACACGCCGCTGTCGGTGATCACGAAGTCATCGGCAAACTCGGTGCCGACGACGCGCACGGTGTCAAAACCGTCGCCGCCGTCGATCCCCACCGGGGCGTTGACCGCATACAGGATGGTGTCGGCGCCGCCGTCACCCTTCATGTCGGTGCGGGCGCGTTCGCTGTCGGTGGAGCCCGCCAGCGCAAAGGCGCGCACGGTGAATAGGTCGTCGCCATCACCGCCGTTGAGATTGAGCACAGCCACATTGCGGAACACGGTGAAGTTGTCGTTGCCGTCGCCGCCATTGATGGTGGTGGCAACGCTCACGCCGTTGGACAGCCAACCGCGCGTGATCTCGGTGGTGCTGTAGATGTCTTCGGCCGTGATGCCGGTAATCAAGCCGTCAAAGTCTTTGCTGCGTTCGGAGCGGAACACCTGGCCCACCTGCACCGTGTCGTCGTCCAGACCCAGGTTGATGGTGGTGGCGGCCAGCACATCGTCGCTCACCACATAGTCCTCGCCGGCCAGGGTATTGACGGTGATACCTTCCAGGTTACGGTAATTAAAGCGCTCAACCTTGGCGCCGCCACTGTTGATGAGGGCGATGAAAGCGGTGTCGGTGTCCGCGCCCAGCGTCTCAAGTTCGCTCTTGTAATGGTCCGCGACAGCGGCCACGATCGAAGTGACCGAGGCCCCGGTAGCCTCATAGGCTGTCGTGATGGCACCGACCATACCCGTGGGTACGTCATGCGGACCATAGGCATCTTGAACCGCCTGCAAAATTGCCCCGAGCTTGTCAGCCTCGCCCGAATTAAAGTATTTGCTGACCAGCCCGTCGAGCTTGGACTGCAGCGGGAAGTAGGCATCGGCCATGGCCCGCAGCAACACCGTATCGCTGTACGAGGTGCCTGAGAAGGTCAAGGTGTCGGTGCCTGAAGCGCCACTGTCATAGGCCGTGGTCAGCTCGGTGAGCAGGCCACCGCGCGCCGTGATGAGGTATTTGTCGCTGTCGTCCTGGCCGTCGAGCGTGTCGCTGCCGTAGCCGGCCACCAACGTGTCCTGACCCACGTCGCCCAGCAGCAAGTCGTTGCCCTGCCCGCCTTCGAGGTAATCGTTGCCGGCATCGCCGTAGAGTTTATCGGGGTCGGAGTTGCCGAACAGATGGTCAGAACCGTCATTGCCGTGGATGATGTCGGCACCGGTGCCGCCATAAATCCAGTCGTCGGCGTCACCGCCGTTGATCAGGTCAGCACCCGCGTTGCCGTAAATCTGGTCGTTGCCGCTGCCGCCGTCAATGGTGTCGTTGTCGTCACCACCAAGAATCAGGTCGGCGCCCGCGTCGCCGGTGATGATGTCAAAGCCCTGCTCACCCAACAGCTCATCCGCACCCGCATCGCCGTTGATGGTGTCGTCGCCTTTGCCGCCATAGATTTGATCGTCGTTCGCACCGCCCGACAGCAGGTCATTGAAGCCCCTGGCGCCGGCGTCGGTGTTCTCGATCTTGATGGCGGCTCGGCCGCTGACCGTGATGGTGCCCGCATCGCCGATCAGCAGGTCGTCGCCATCGCCGCCTTCAGCTTCGTCTGCACCGCCAAAGCCCAGCAACAGGTCGTTGCCGGCCTCGCCATAAAGCTTGTCGGCACCGTCGCTGGCCTTCACGCCGACATTGATCACCTCGCCAACAATGGTGTCCTTGGCCCGACCGTCGCCCAGCAGCCAGTCGTCGCCAGCGCCGCCGTACAACACGTCGTCCCCGGCTTCGCCGAAGATCGTGTCGTCGCCAGCGCCGCCGTGCAACTCGTCGTTACCGGCACCACCGAGGATGCGCGCCGCGCCCGTGCCGCTGCCAGCCTTGATCACGTCGTCGCCGGAATTGCCTTCGAGTTCATAGGCCAGGTTGGCAGTGACGCCCGACAGGTCAATGATGTCGTCGCCCTCGCCGCCCAGCGCCAGGATCAGCGAAGTGGCTTCATAACTCTGTGCTTCGTCCTCGTCGTACTCGCCGTCGCCATCGAAGTCAACCAGCGTTGACCAGACCCACACTTCACTGGTGTTCTTTTGTGTGACGATGAAGTGGTCATCACCATCGCTGAGGTCCCCCTCGATGCGCTGGTCCGCGAATTTGCCCATATTGAGCTGCAGCACGCCGTCACCCAGTTCGGTGGCCAGCGTGGGTACACGCGTGAAGTTACTCTCGAAGTCGAGCAGCGTGATAGGGTCGGTAATGTCCCAGCTCTCATTGAGCTTAAACAGCAACAGATCCACCTTGACGAAGGCAAACAACTCCGCCGTCAGTTTGCCGGTGATGTCGAAAATGGCCAATGGCGACAGGGCCGCCTCGCCGTAGGTGTACTCGTTGAGCACATTGGTGATGATTTCCTTGATACGAACCCGTCCATCGTTGTTAGGGTCGTGCAGGTCGAAGTCGATGGCCGCAAACAGGCCGCCGCCCACGCCGCCACGGGCAACACCCAGGTTCAGCTCGGCAGCGGCCCACAGGCCAATGTCAAACTGCAACTCAGGCACGTCGTTGCCATTGCCGTCGGTGTCGTCGATGTACAGGCCATCTAACAATAGCGCCGGGTTGTGGAAACCGCCGTCGGCGAACTCTGCCGCGCCAAAGGTGTCGTAGGCAAAACGGAAGGGGCCGAACTGCGCTGCCAAGTCGGCATTGATCGACACGCCCAGCGGGCCCAGTAGCGAGAAGAACGCGCTGTAATTGGCCTTCAGCGTCAGCGGTGCCATGGTGAACGACACCAGGTCTGCCGGCTGACCCATCAGCATGCCAAAAATCTGCGAAGGGTCGTCGAGAATATCGATCTTGAAACCGTCGCGCAACGCGCCGCCCTTGAGCATCTTGTTCACACCAGCCGTGGGGGATTTGTCGCCCGGATTGGTGCCACCCGCCGTGCTCAGACCACTGGCAAGTCCAGCGGCAATTTGTGCCGGGGTCTTGCCACCGAGCAGCCCGCTCTTGAGGTCCTTGAGCGCCGTGGCGTCGAGGTCGAACGGCAAACTTTCTAGAGCGGCGAAGTCAAGCTCTCCGCCCTCAATGGCGCCCAGAAGCTCTTCGCGAGAACCCACCAGATCCAGACTCGGAATCAGATCATCAAAATACAGGACGATGGGCCCACCACTGACATCGATCGAGTCGACTAAATCGATAACCTGGTCGACGATCTCGATCGCTTTGATGATGCCCGGGTTGATCATGCCTGACATGGCCGCGATGTCGAGCATGGTGGTTGGGCCGGCCAGTTGCGAGATGACGGGAATTTCA
>CAJAFJ010000151.1 GCA_903938955.1 uncultured beta proteobacterium
CAGAAAATCATCATTCAGCGCGCGCTGGCTTGAGATTTCTGGGGTAGGCTTGAGGTTGAAATTCAACCATTGCGTGGTTGAATTTCAACCACTAAAATTCAAGCCATGCACCCCAGACACATTGCCCCCTTACTGACCGATGCGCTCTCCGATACGCCGGTGGTCCTGATCAACGGCGCCCGGCAAAGCGGCAAAAGTACGCTGGCACAGGCGCAAACGACACCGACCGGCGAGCCACGGCAGTACCTGACTTTGGACGATGCGGTGGTGCTCAATGCCGCCAAGTCTGACCCGGCCGGCTTCATCAATGGCTTGCAGGGCGCGGTGACGCTGGACGAAGTGCAGCGAGTGCCCGAGCTTTTTTTGGCGATCAAAGCGGCGGTTGACCGGCAACGCCAGCCTGGGCGGTTTTTATTGACGGGCTCGGCGGATGTGCTGCTGCTACCGGGCATTGCCGATTCACTGGCCGGGCGCATGGAGGTGCTGTCCCTGTGGCCACTCTCCAGCGCCGAAATTGCCGATAGCCCCAGCCTGAATCGTGCCGATGCCTTGTTTATGGGTGACTGGTCTGCTTTAGCCGTGCCCCCGTGTGAGCGGGGCGAGTTCATGGGGCGTCTGTTGGCGGGCGGTTTCCCGGATGCGGTGGCGCGCACCAGTCCACGTCGGCGCGAAGCCTGGTTTGACAGCTATGTGCAGGCGATTTTGCAGCGCGACGTGCGCGACCTCGCCAACATCGAGCAGCTCACCGAAATCCCCAATCTGCTTCATCTGGTGGCCACACGCAGCGGCACCTTGCTCAACTTTGCCGAGCTGTCGCGCACGGCCGCCATCGCGCAAAGCACGCTCAAGCGCTACTTTGCGCTGCTGGAGATGTTGTTTCTGGTGGTACGCCTGCCTTCGTGGGAGCGCAACCCCGGCAAGCGCCTGGTCAAGGCGCCCAAGGTTTTTTTGCCCGATAGCGGCCTGCTGAATCACTTCATGGCTGCCACGCCGGAGAGTCTGGCGGCCAAGCCGGGCTTGCCCGGCGGCGTGGTGGAAACCTTTGTGTTGACCGAGTTGCTCAAGCATGTGGCGTTTTCGGCGCAGCGCTTGTCGTTGTGGCACTACCGCACGCAAACCAACATCGAGGTGGATTTCATTCTGGAAAACCGTCTGGGCCAGATCACCGGTATTGAAGTCAAAGCCAGCGCCACCGTGGATGGCAAAGACTTCAAGGGGCTGCGCCATTTGCAGGAGACCGAGCCCGCCATTTTCCAGCGTGGCATCGTGCTGTATGCGGGACGCGAGGTGGTGCCGTTTGGTGAGAACTTGTGGGCGGTGCCCTTGTCGGTTTGGTGGGCGGGGGCTCGGTAAGGCGCGTGTGATTGGGAATCGGGCGCCGTGCGGTTGGGAATCTGCATTTGGATAGACTAAAGCCTGCCTAAATTCAACCGAGAGACAAAAATGCCCATCACCAAAACCTGCCAACAACTCGTGGCCGAAGCCACGGCCCAAATCACCACCTACACAGTGGCCGACGTGCTGCCCCGCATGAACGATGCCACGGTGCAAATCGTCGATATCCGCGACCCGCGTGAGCTGGAACGCGACGGCACCGTGGTGGGGGCCTACCCGGCGCCCCGCGGCATGCTGGAGTTTTGGGTCGACCCCGGCTCGCCGTACCACAAGCCCCTGTTCGCCGACGAATCCAAAGAATTCATCCTGTACTGCGGCGCGGGCTGGCGCAGCGCACTGGCGGCCAAAACGTTGCAAGACATGGGCATGACCAACGTAGCGCATATCGAGGGGGGTTACGCCGCCTGGGTCAAGGCCGGGGCGCCGACCGAAACGCTGGCAGAGCAAAAAGCCCGCCGAACACCCAAAGCCTGAACCCCGCTGCCACCCGTATCCCTCGGCATGTGGGTGAGTGCTGGGGGTCTCCATCTCGTTTTATTGGCGTTCTTGGCTATGAAGTTTGAAGCAATCCTGTTTGACTGCGATGGCGTGCTGGTGGACAGCGAACCGATCGTGAATGGCGTGTTACGCGACATGCTGGAGGCGCGTGGCTGGGCCATGAGCGCGCAGGAATGTATGCGTTATTTTGTTGGCAAGGCCGTGCGCGACGAGCGCGTGGCCATCGAGGCACGCACCGGCCTGCCGCTGACCGACGAATGGATGCAGCTGTTTTATGAACGGCGCAACCTGGAGCTGGACGCCCGGCTGCAGATCATGGCGGGCGCGCAGGCCGCCGTGGCCGCTGCGCACGCCCACACGCAGCAGCGCATCGCCTGCGCCTCGGGGGCGGACCGTTTCAAGGTCGAAATGCAGTTGACTAAGGTGGGGCTGATGGATTTTTTTGCGGGCAACATTTTCAGCGGGCACGAGATGCCGCGCTCCAAGCCCGCGCCCGACGTCTATCTGGCCGCCGCCCAGCACCTGAACACGCCGGGGCACCAGTGCCTGGTGATTGAGGACACAACTGTCGGCGTCACAGCGGGCGTGGCGGCTGGCGCCACCGTCTGGGCCTATTGCCCGCAAGCCGAGCGCGGTCCTGATTTGCTGCAGGCCGGTGCCAGCCTGCTGTTTGGCCACATGGGTGAGTTGCCTCAGTTGCTGGCGACGGCCTGAAAGGGCGCTTCAGAACGCTGCCTGTTTCGCAGGCACCGGGCTGCAAGCCGCGCCGAATAAGGCTTTGCGCAGCTTGTTCTGGTAGTCATGCACAAAGTTATCCACATAAATTGTGTACGGACGACAGGGGCTGCCACCCTCGTCAGACGGCAGAGACAACTATTTATTTATTAAATTTTTCGAGGTATTTTTTTGCCTCTTGGGGCTGGTTTTTTGTATTTTTGATGTAAGGTTTTGACGCGTTTGGTGTGAATTTTGAGACTTGTTAGACCTGCCTATTTGCTAGGCAATGCGTTGCAACCCGCGCCAGATAAGGCTTCAGCGGGTTTTCCCTAGGCTGATCCACACAGTTATCCACAGAAGTTGTGGAATCAATTTATTTTTGACAAATTTCAGCTGAAACCGGCAGTCAAATGGCACTGCCTGTTTTTAAAGCACCGTGCTGCAAGCCGCGTCGGCCGTGGGTTTGCAGGGCTTGTCCGGGGGCTGGTACACAAAGTTATCCACAAAATTTGGGGAGCGAGTGTTTGTTGGGTTTGTGCTAGTGCGCCAAGCCCGAGAATTCACGTTGATGGCATGCCCAGGCGCCTGAATTCCGCGGGTGATGTGCCTGTCCAGTGCTTGAAGGCGCGCATAAAGCTTTTCTCATTTTGAAAGCCTGCCGCTTGCGCCACCTGCTTGATGGGGCGCTCTGTGCGCAGCAACAGGTCCAGCGCCCGGGTTTTACGCACATCGTCCTTCAGCGCTTGCAGCGAGGCGCCTTCGTCCTGCAGTTGTCGGTGCAGCGTGCGTGGCGACATATGGAGCAGCGCGGCCAGGGCTTCGGCGTTATGCGTTTGTGCCGGATGGGCGTTCAGTGTTTGGCGCACGCGCTGCACCAGCAGGCGGTCGCGACGGTAGGGTCGCACGGTCAGGGGCAGGGCGTTTTGCAGCATATGTTGCAAGGCCGCCTCGTCGCGCCGCACGGGCAGGGCGAGGTAGCGGGCATCAAAGCAAAGGCTGGCCGGTGCGCTGTCAAACGCGGTGGGGCCTGAAAACAGCACGTCATAGACCTGCGCGTGGGCCGGGGCGGGATACGGAAACTGCGCACTGTGCAGCGGAATGCGCGAATCGATCAGCCAGCAGGCCACGCCCAGCAGATTGCGCAGCACCGACACCAGACAAAACTCACGCAGCGCGCCGAGCTCACGCTGCTCGGTGATAGACAGCGTGGCGGTGTCGCCGGTGACCTTCAGCCGGAGCGTGATGTCATCAGTTATCAGTCCGTGGTGGCGACACCAGCGCTGCAAGGCCACGCCCAGATGCGGCGCGCTAATAGAGGCGCGCGCCAGCATGCCGTAGCTGCCCCAAGGCAGGCGGCGGCTGAACCAGCCCAGGCCTTCATCGTCCAGCTCCAGCATCGCCGCACCGGACAGGCGCTCAAACTGCAAGGCGGTGACGCACGCGCTGGGGTTGGTCAAAGAAGCTGGCGCAATTTGTGCCAATGCCAAGGCCTGTGCCGGGCTTTTTTCATAGCTCGCGTAGGCTTGCACGATAGCGTTGACAAAGGCGATAGGCGTCAACGCCACGCCCTGCGTCAAGGGGGTAACCGGCGGAGTGGCCGTGTGGGATGTTGGGCGGGTCGTCAAAGTGAGCGTGAGTATGCCGATAAGTGGCGCGATTTGCAACCTGCTTGGCCCCCGTAAACCCGTAGTGTCTTTTATGCTCAGCAGGGACACAATGGCCCACCACCCGGCCCACGCCTTTGAACTTTAGAAAGAACCTCATGCCCGTTCTGGAGACAAAACTCAACGCCCGCTCTGCGGATTTCCTGGCCAACGCCGCCGCCATGCGCGGCTTGGTGGAGGATCTGAATGCCCAGATCGCCAAGGCCTCGCTGGGCGGTGGCGACGTGGCCCGCGCCCGTCACACCGGGCGTGGCAAGCTCTTGCCGCGTGACCGCGTGCAAATGCTACTGGACCCCGGCACGCCGTTTCTGGAGTTGTCCCCGCTGGCGGCGCTGGGTTTGTACCCGGACCGCGATGGTTCTGACAGCGCACCCTGCGCGGGCGTGATTGCCGGCATTGGCCGCGTCAGTGGCGTGGACTGCATGATTGTCTGCAACGACGCCACCGTCAATGGCGGTACCTATTACCCGATGACGGTCAAAAAGCATTTGCGCGCGCAAGAGGTGGCGCAGCAAAACCGCCTGCCTTGGATTTATCTGGTGGACTCGGGCGGCGCCAATTTGCCGAATCAGGATGAAGTGTTCCCGGATCGCGACCACTTCGGGCGCATCTTCTTTAACCAGGCCAACATGAGCGCCGAGGGCATTGCGCAAATTTCTGTGGTGATGGGCAGCTGCACCGCGGGCGGCGCCTACGTGCCCGCCATGAGCGACGAGGCCATCATCGTCCAGAACCAGGGCACCATCTTTTTGGGTGGCCCGCCACTGGTCAAAGCCGCCACCGGCGAGGTCGTGACGGCCGAAGACCTGGGCGGTGGCGACGTGCATACGCGCCTCTCGGGCGTGGACGATCATTTGGCGGTCAACGATCTGCACGCGCTGGCGCTGGCACGGCAAGCTGTGGCCCATTTGAACCACAAAAAGCCGCAGTCCCCCGCCTTGTTGGCATCGGTCGTGCCGAAGTTTCCGGCGCAGGAGTTGTATGGCGTGATTCCCACCGACACGCGCAAGCCGTTTGATGTGCGCGAAATCATCGCCCGCATCGTCGATGGCTCCGAGTTTCATGAATTCAAGCCGCGTTACGGCGCCACGCTGGTGACCGGCTTTGCCCATATTGAAGGTATGCCGGTCGGCATCATTGCCAACAACGG
>CAJAFJ010000152.1 GCA_903938955.1 uncultured beta proteobacterium
CATTGCGAAATCATTCGCGTTGCGGTCGAGCAGGCCGCAAAGCGGGTCCCCATCATGGCGGGCTGCGGTGCCAACTGCACCGCCGAAGCGATTGAACTGACCAAATTCGCCAAAGCCGTGGGCGCAGATTGCCAGTTGCAGGTCGTGCCCTACTACAACAAACCCACCCAGGAAGGCCAGTACCTCCACTTCAAAGCCATTGCTGAAGCGGTTGATCTGCCCCTGATTTTGTACAACGTACCGGGTCGCACCGTGGCCGACATGCAGCATGACACCGTCATGCGACTGGCTCAGGTGCCGGGCATTGTGGGCCTCAAGGAAGCCACCGGCAACATCGAGCGCGCGCAATGGCTCATCCGGGAAGCGCCCAAGGGTTTTGCCATTTACTCGGGCGATGACCCGACCGCTGTGGCGCTCATGCTGTGCGGTGGGCATGGAAACATCAGCGTGTCGGCCAACCTGGTCCCGCGCCTGATGCACGAATTGTGCGTAGCCGCCATGGCCGGTGACACCCGACGGGCGATGGAAATTCAGTTCAAGCTGCTGCCTTTGCACAAAAACCTGTTTGTCGAGGCTAATCCGATCCCCGTGAAATGGGCGATGAAACGAATGAACTTATGCGGTGGCACGATGCGCCTGCCCATGACGCCCCTGACCCAAGCCAACATGGCGGTGGTTGAAAGCGCCATGCAAGCAACGGGCTTGATCAGCCCGCTCTGAGACGACTCTACCCATTACCCCAAGGGACTATTAGTGAATCATTCTTCCAAACTTGTGCTGCTGAGCCTGTCTGTCTCGCTGGCGGCATGTTCCGTTCTTGAAACCGACAAAATCGACTACAAAAGCGCCACCAAGGTCAAGCCTACGCTAGAGGTGCCCCCGGACTTGACGCAACTGTCACGCGAGACCCGCTATGTGGTGCCTGGCGGCGCCGTAACCGCCTCCAGTTTTCAGGCCACCCAAGCCGGCCCGGCGGCCGCCACGTCTGTCACCGCCGTCAGCTCGCTGGGTGACGTTCGTATTGAACGCGTGGGCACACAACGGTGGCTCGTCGTCAACCGTCCGGCCGATAAATTGTGGGAACCGGTGCGCGACTTCTGGCAAGAAAACGGCTTCCTGCTGGCCATGGACCAAGCCAACCTGGGCATCATGGAAACCGACTGGGCTGAGAACCGGGCCAAGATTCCACAAGATTTCATTCGCAATACGCTGGGCAAAGTGATCGATTCGCTTTACTCGTCGGGTGAGCGCGACAAGTTCCGCACCCGCCTTGAGCGCAACGCAGCTGGCGGAACCGACATTTTCGTCAGCCACCGCGGCATGATTGAGGTTTACAACAGCGCACAAAAAGACACCACCATGTGGCAACCGCGCGATGCCGACCCGGAACTTGAAGCCGAGTTTTTGCGCCGCTTGATGGTCAAACTGGGTGTAACGCAAGAGCAGTCAAAAGCCTTGATTGCCGCGGGCGCCAGCAAAAGCAGCTCTCTGGCCACCGTCGTCAACGGATTGCCCGTGGTTCAAATTGATGACGGCTTTGACCGTGCCTGGCGGCGCGTAGGCTTGTCACTGGACCGCACCGGCTTCACTGTTGAGGACCGTGACCGCAGCAAGGGCGTTTATTTCGTCCGTTATGTAGCCCCGGTGGCAGACAAGGTCGATGCAGGCTTTTTCGGAAAACTGTTCGGCTCCGCCAAAGCAGACACCAGCCCGTTGAAATACCGCGTGGTCGTGGCCAGTGAAGGTGAGAAAAGTACCGTTTCTGTCCAGAATGTCAGCGGTGTACCCGATACCTCGGCAAATGCACAACGCATTGTGAAAGTGATCGCCGACGATATCAAATAGCCTAACTGGCAACGCTTTAGGATCCAATAAGCCGGGCAGCGAAAGTTGTCCGGCTATTTTTTTAGCCCGGTTCAGTTCATCACATTTATCCAGACGAAAAAAAACCACCTTGCGGTGGTTTTTTTTC
>CAJAFJ010000153.1 GCA_903938955.1 uncultured beta proteobacterium
GGCGGCATCTTTTTTGATGACTTCTCTGAATTGGGCTTTGACCAAAGTCTGTCCCTGATGCAGTCGGTGGGCGACTCATTCTTGAGCGCCTATTTGCCAATTGTGGAGCGTCGTAAAGATATGACTTATGGCGAGCGCGAACGTGCGTTTCAGCTGTATCGCCGTGGTCGCTATGTCGAATTCAATCTGGTGTGGGATCGTGGCACGCACTTTGGCTTGCAATCAGGCGGGCGAACCGAGTCGATTTTGCTGTCCATGCCACCGCTGGTGAGCTGGTCGTACCAAAATGTGCCCGCAGTCGGCTCACCCGAAGCTGATTTGTACGCGAAGTTCCTGGTGCGCAAGGACTGGGTTTGACGGCTGAGAACACTGTTTTGCAACGTGTCGGTGTTTTCGGCGGGGCAGTTGATCCACCGCATGTGGCGCATGCCGCGCTGGTGCGCGCTGCGCTTAGTGATCTGCAACTGGATGAACTTAGGGTGATTCCCACAGGACATGCCTGGCACAAATCCCGTGCCTTGACGCCCGCTCACCATCGGTTGGCCATGGCCGAGCTGGCTTTTTCCCAGATACCTCGTGTCAAGGTGGATCCGATTGAGACGCAGCGGGCAGGTCCCAGTTACACGGTCGACACTTTGCGCGCTTTAAAAACGCAATGGCCCGACGCTGATTTTTTTTTGATCGTCGGTGAGGACCAGGCATTGGCACTAACCCGTTGGCACGAATGGCAGGCCATTTTGCAACTAGCTATAATTTGTGTAGCTGTGCGCGAAGATTTGACGGGGACCAAGCCTCCGTTTACGCCTCCCAAGTCGTATGAATCGCGTTTCAGGCGGCTGCAAATGCCAGCCATGCCTGTTAGCGCAACCGATATCCGGGCCCGAATTGCAACGCATCAATGCGTTTCATCACTGGTTTTTGAGCACGTTGCGCGTTATATTGACGACCACCACCTTTACCAGACTACCTGATGACTACTTCCACTGTTGCAAAAAAAGACATTCATAAACTTCAGCGCGCCATCGTCGATGGCCTGGAAGACGTCAAAGCCCAAGACATTCAGGTGTTCGATACCGAGCACCTCACCGCCTTGTTTGAACGGGTGATCATTGCATCGGGTACCTCCAATCGCCAGACCAAAGCGCTGGCCGGTAGCGTGCGTGATGCGGTTCGTGACGCCGGTTTCCCCAAACCCCGCGTAGAAGGTGAAACCAACGGCGAGTGGATTATTGTGGATTGCGGTCAGGCCGTCGTTCACGTCATGCAACCTAATTTTCGCCAGTATTACAACCTGGAAGAGCTGTGGGGCGACAAGCCCGTGCGTCTCAAACTTGGCTCTGCCAAGCCTGCTGTAGCCGAAGCTGAAGAACCCGCCAAAGCGACGAAAAAAGTGGTTGAAGTGGAAGGCAGCCTGCGTCGTTCCAACGCGGCCAAAAAAGGGGTGGCCTTGGCTTTCCCCTCCAAAGCACAGGTCAAAAAAGACTTGGCATCCAAGTCTGCCGCTTCTAAAGCGCCAGCTAAAAAAGCAGCCGCTAAACGCGCCCCGGCGAAGACCCAGGTTGACGCTGTTGACGTAGTGAAAGCACCAGCGGCAGCGCGCAAAGCAGCCCCTAAAGTGGCTGCCAAAAAAGTGGTGATCAAAAAGGTCACGATCAACGATCCAGACAAGTTGTCGGCCAAGAAGTCGGCCACGCAGGCGGCGACCAAGGCCGCTGCTAAAAAAGCCCCGGCAAAAAAGGCCTCCGCGGCTAAATCCTGACAAGGGCTGGTGTGAGGCTGGTGATCGTCGCGGTGGGACAGCGCGTACCTGACTGGGCTCAAACGGCTTGGGATGATTACGCCAAGCGCTTTCCTTACGAACTCAAAGTTGAGCTCAAGGCGGTCAAAACGGAGCCCCGGGGGTCCAAGACCGTTGAAACGTTGTACGCTGCAGAGCGTGCACGCATTGAAGCGGTGATCCCCAAAGGTTGCCGTATTGTTGCGCTGGATGAGCGGGGCACGACCTTGACCACCGTTGCGCTGGCGCAAAAACTGAAACACTGGCAACTGGAGAGTGACGACGTCGCCTTGGTCATTGGTGGCCCGGATGGGCTCGACCCGGCTTTCAAGCAAGCTGCCCACGAACGCATTCGTTTATCTGATTTGACACTGCCGCATGCCATGGTTCGGGTTGTGCTGATTGAACAGCTTTACCGAGCCTGGTCCATCAATGCCAACCACCCGTATCACCGTGAATAAATTAGCTCCCACGCTGGTGCCGCCTTTTATCTACCTGGCCTCGCAAAGCCCGCGCAGGCGCCAGTTGCTAGAGCAGCTGGGTGTGCACCACGAGTTGCTCCTGCCCGACGCGGATGAAGATGCCGAAGCGCTTGAAGTGGTGTTGCCCAACGAATCACCCACAGCCTACGTCAAACGGGTTACCCAGCTCAAACTGGATGCTGCGTTGTGTCGGCTCGACCGCAGAGCTTGGGCCCCCGCACCGGTGTTGTGCTCGGACACCACCGTGGCATTGAACCGCACGATTTATGGCAAGCCCGCTGATGCGGCTGATGCCATCCGCATGTTGTCCGAACTCTCCGGCAAAACGCACCGTGTGCTGACTGCCGTGGTTATTGGCACCCGCAGCCAGCGTGTGCAGGCACTGAGTGAATCGCGTGTGACATTTGCCGCCATGAGTCCATTGCAGATTGCAGCCTACGTGGCCTCGGATGAGCCTTTGGGTAAGGCCGGTGCCTATGCGGTGCAGGGCAGGGCGGCGGCCTTTATTTCGCGCATCAGTGGTAGCTATTCAGGCATCATGGGGTTGCCCGTTTTTGAGACGGCAGCGTTGCTGCGATCATTGGGTTTCAAGGTTTAACCAGGCACCTTCATGCAAGACGATATTTTGATCAACTGGTCCCCCCAGGAAACCCGCGTGGCCATTGTTGAAAACGGGGTCTTGCAGGAACTGCACGTGGAACGCACGCTGGAGCGCGGCTTGGTTGGCAATGTCTATCTGGGCAAGGTCGTCCGCGTGTTGCCCGGCATGCAGTCGGCGTTTATCGACATTGGCCTTGAACGCGCTGCTTTTTTGCATGTGGCCGATGTCTGGCACCGCCAACCGGATGGCGAACCGCCGAGCATGGTGCGCAACACGCAGCCTCAAATCCCCATTGAAAAACAGGTGTTTGAAGGCCAGGCGCTGATGGTGCAGGTTATCAAGGACCCTATTGGAACCAAAGGTGCCAGGCTGTCTACACAAATCAGCATTGCCGGGCGCATGCTGGTTTTTTTACCGCAGGATGACCATGTGGGGGTGTCGCAAAAAATTCCGCAAAGCCAACGCGATGATCTTCGGTCGCGGTTGCAAGTTCTGGCTGGCACGCAGGGTGGCGGTTTTATTTTAAGAACCAACGGCGAGGATGCGTCAGATCAGGAGTTGTCTGAAGATATCGCTTATTTGCGAAAAGCCTGGGCGCGCATCAAGGGCGCCTCCCTGCGTCTGCCGCCTATGTCGCTGTTGCACCAGGATTTAAATTTGTTGCAGCGTGTTCTGCGCGATCTGGTGGGGGAGGGCACGCAAACCATCAAGGTCGACTCCCGGGAACAGTTTGACTTGCTCACCGCCTTTGGTTTGGAGTTCATGCCTTCTGCCTCTGCCAAACTGCAGCATTACAAAGGCGAGCGCCCGATTTTTGATCTGTACGCTATTGATGAAGAAATCGCCAAGGCACTGGGGCGTCGGGTTGACCTGAAATCAGGCGGCTACCTTATCGTGGACCAGACCGAAGCCTTGACGACAGTGGATGTCAATACCGGTGGCTTTGTCGGCGCGCGTAATTTTGACGACACTATTTTCAAGACCAATCTGGAAGCCGCGCAAGCCATTGCACGCCAGTTGCGTCTGCGCAACCTGGGTGGCATCATCATTGCCGATTTCATCGATATGGTGCGCGAAGATCATCGTGGCTCCGTCTTGGCTGAGTTCAAAAAACAATTGTCGCGAGACCGGGTTAAAACAATGGCCGGTGGGTTTTCTCAACTGGGTCTGGTGGAGATGACGCGCAAACGCACCCGTGAGTCACTAGCGCACATGCTGTGTGAACCTTGTCCGACGTGTGACGGAAAAGGCATTGTAAAAACAGCGCGCAGTTTGGCTTATTACATTTGCCGCGAAA
>CAJAFJ010000154.1 GCA_903938955.1 uncultured beta proteobacterium
CCTGGATTTCCCAGTCGCCCGCCATCTTGGCAAAGACACGCGCAAACGTCTCCTGAAAAACCAGATCGTCTTCAACCAGCAAAACTTTTGAGATGGGTTGGGAGAGCACAGAGACTACTTTTAATTTGGCAAATTTTTTAACTTAGCCTCATTGTTGATGATTTTCAATACTTTGCAAATCACATTTGAATGTGACTACCAATACTAAAAACAAATAACAAATATTGACAAATACCTTTTTCATGCGATTTCAAAAGGATTATCCAGCTCTTAAAGTACAAATTATCAATAAAGCGCAATTCAGGAAAATCGATATGGCTAAAAATCCCTCAGGTGTACCCGCGGCCGATCCTAAAAACCTGGGGGACCAGGTGGTCAACCCCGCAGCGCCGGCAGGTGCCTTGCTGGAAGGCTTTGCCGTCAAAGCGCCAGGCACTCGGCCAAAGGCGCTCGTGCGACAAGGCAAAAAGCCCATTGGTGACGATCCACTGCCGGGCTCAAATCAGTTTGAGCGGGGCCAGACCGATGCCGAATCTCTTGAAAAAACAGACAGCCCCCCTTCGGCAACTTCTTGGCCTGTTTCTGTGGATTCCGAAACCGTTACCGCCCCAGCATCGGCGGACACCTCCTCGCTTGACGCTTTCACTCTGGCCGAAAGCGAGGCAGGCGAGGCAGTACGGTCTGCGTATGGCAGCTACAACGCCACCAGTTTTGGCAACCCAGTGCTTTTGGCCCAGGCCGCTGTAGACAACACTTCGCCTGCGATCGAAACAAAAGGCGTGCCAGACGCCCTTAACGCGAACGCCACATCATTGGCAACGCCAGCTTGGGGGTGGTTTATCCCAATGGCCTTGGTGGGCGCGGGCATCGCCAAAACAATCGGTCAGAGCACTGGACCCGTTGCGGCGGCCTCTGGCACAGTCACCCAATTACGGGTGGTTGATGGCCCCATCAAAGACGCCAAGGTCTATGTTGACTTGGACGACGACGGCGTGATTGACGAAGGCGAGCCTGAGGTTGGCTTTACAGACAGCACCGGTTTTGCCACGGTCACACTGACCGCCCAGCAAGCCAATCACGCTTTACTGGCCAAAGGCGGAACAGATACCGAGACGAACAAGGCCTTTGCCGGCGTGCTTGCTGCACCCGCAGGCAGCACAGTCATCAACCCTTTGACCACCTTGGTCGCGGCCATGATGGAGGGCGGTCAGTCCTTGTCCGAAGCCAAAGCCGCCGTGGTGACCGCCCTGGGGCTGACCGGGGTGAGCGACCTCACCTCTTATGACACCTTTGCCCAGTCATCCACCCCTGAGGGCATGGCCAACCACCTCAAGGCAGTGCAAATTGCCAACATCATCGTCGCAGGGTCTGCACTGGCGGCCAGCGACAGGTCAGCCGCAGCACAGACCGGGGCTGCGTCACGCGTCATTGATGCGCTGGCGGCCAAGATTGCTGGCACCTCGGGTGCGGTGACCTTCAATGCGGCTGTACTCACGGACGTGCTGACAACGGCGGGTGCCAGCAGCAATGCCGCCAGCGTTGCCGCAGCCATTGAAGCGGTCAATACCGTGGTGGCCAATGCCTCGGGACCAGATGCACTGGCCAAAGTCGCTCAGGCGCAAGTGCTGGCGCAAGTGACACTGACCAACGCCATCAAAACAGCCGACGATGGCGGCCTGGCTACCGTGATGGCCCTGAAAACGAATGCTGCCGAAATGGCCGATCAAATCGATGCCAAAAGCACGGACACCCTCGCACCGGTTTCCCCAACTATCGCCCTAGGCCTTGGCGTGGACGGCGGCGCCACCAGCACCGAGGCCGAGCAGATCACCGGCGTGGTGACCATCACGGCCGAAACCGGTGCCAGCACCGTGGTGACCTTCACCAACGGCCAGGAAATCGTCATCAAGACGGTCACCGGTAATGGCGATACGCCGGTTCCTGTGGTGCTCACCGCAGAAGAAGTGACCGATCTGGGCGAGGGGGAGGTCAGCGTGCGCGCTGTGGCTACGGATGCAGCGGGCAATGCCAGTGATGCGGGGGTAAGCACCTTCACGCTCGCCACATCCGATCCGGTGTCGATTGTCTTTGCCCAAAAGGTCACCATGGACGGGGCAACAAAAGGCAGCGACGCAAGCATCGCAAACCTGCAAACGACGGCCATCAAGTACACGCTCACCACCAGCGTGCCCATCCAAGGTTTGGATATCGATGATTTCCTGGTAACAAACGGCGAAGTCACGAGCGTCTACCCAAAACCCAGTTTTGAGTTTTCAGAAGATCAAGAGCTTGAAGAGGTTCTCGGCAATGGCTTGATGATCGTCCGTGATGTAAACACCATGTACGGTGCCCTTAACTTGGTCACCCCATCTGGCCAGGCGTCTCAGACCTACGACGAAATTGAAGCTCTGGGCGAACTGTCAGACGGTACCGTAGTGCTTATCCTCAAGACATACGATCAAACGGATTGGAGTACGGTTGTTGAACTCAAGTTTTACGATTCAACGGGTGAAGAAATCCCCGATTACCAAACGGACCAATACCCCAATATTGACTTCGCCAATCTGTACAACGCAGAGATCATCAACAGCAGCGCCATCGTTTTTAAGTTTTCCGACTCGAATGATTTGCTGGTGGACTCTAAAGGTAGTACGAAGGACTTGCCGCAATCATCAAGCTACGAATACTGGACTTTGCCCGACGACGGGGGCACGCTGATTTATCACTCTTCTTACAGTGAAAAGAGGTTCGCAAGCGACGCACCCCAAAGCAATGACGTAAACCCGGGCATCGGCGTTGTGTTTCTTGACGCAAATGGAGAGTTGACTACAACTCATCCTTATGGAGACCATGATTTTGAAGGCGCTGTCATTAAAGACGTCATCCGTGGCGCAATCATATATTCAACTTACGATGCAGATACAAGTTCCTCAAGCATCCATTTGATTGATCAAGAAGGTACGAAAATAAGCAACGCAGCCGCGGGATGGAATTATTATTATTATTCATACGGCGACGATGATAGTCTCATACAAATATACAGATACTGGAATTCCGAGCTTGGTGAACCGCCTGCCAGCGACACTTACTCGTCGATTGTCTTTGTCAGTGATGATGGTAGCTTGGTGGAAGCTGGAACTGGATCGGAAGCTTACTATGGCGGCAATGACTTTGAAGGCGCAACCATCGAGACGCTTTATGACAATGGCGTGATTACCTACTACCTGTATGACGAATTAGAGGACGTCTACAGCGGCTATATCATCCCTAAGGACGGTGACCCCATTTTTATTAAAGATTTCAATTCATTCTGGAATGGAAGCACCAAAGAATACAGCAACGGATCCATCATTTTTGAACTGTCCGACGGTACAACCATACTGGCCAATGCCGATGGAGAAATCGCAAAGCTGAGCGAATATGTCAATGGATCTTATTCACTTTTAAACGCAGACGGCGGGAATTTAGAAATTCTTGAAGCAACTGAATTCAGCAGCCTCACCCATAAATCCTCGTCCAACGGCTTTAATTACTGGGAGGTCGAGATCACAGGTTCTGACAACGCCGTCACCAAGGCTACCGCGGTGACAAACGATTTAGGAATTTTGACTGACGCAGACGAATTTCAAGCAGGAACTTATTAC